>CAILAQ010000079.1 GCA_903832165.1 uncultured Bacteroidota bacterium
TATATGATGGCTACGAAAGCATCACACGTGCCTTTCCGGCCCCGGAATACGCGGTATCTGTACTGCATGGCCAGATGAAACCCGATGAAAAGGCCAAGGCGATGGACTATTTTGTAAAAGGCATTACCAAAATCATGGTAGCCACCACCGTTATTGAGGTGGGGGTTGATGTCCCGAATGCGTCTGTAATGATGATTGAAAGTGTGGAACGATTTGGCCTGAGCCAGTTACATCAGCTCCGCGGCCGAGTGGGCCGTGGCGCCGATCAGTCATTCTGCCTGCTGATGAGCGGGTTCAAACTTTCGAAAGAAGCCAAGATCAGGATAGAAACCATGGTCCGGACAAATGACGGATTTGAGATTGCCGAAGTCGACATGAAGCTCCGTGGTCCCGGCGACCTGGAAGGAACCCAGCAAAGCGGCGTTCCCTTCAATCTTTCTATTGCCAATTTACTCACGGATACAAAAATTCTCGAACATGCCCGACGGGTGGCACAGGATGTCCTGGAGCTAGACCCGTTGCTCGAATCTGAAGGAAATAAAATCCTCGTGCAGCAGCTGGCGATGAAGAAGAGGGAGATTAAGGACTGGAGTCGGATATCTTAAGGCAGTTGGCAGTTGGCACGTCCTCCGTCTTCTGTCTTCCGTTTTCCGTCTTCCGTCTACCGATCTTCTTTTCGATCCTCACCGCAGCTTGCCGAACACCTGATCCATCAGCTTCACGGATTGTTCCATCACCATGGTGCGCCAGACAGGTGAGCTGGGTGAGTACATCTCCAGAACCCATTCCTTGACTTTTCGTTCGGTTCGCTTGTTCTTGTAGCCATAATGGAACCCCTCATTTTCGAGGATCATATTTTGTATCGAGCGCAATGATCCCATCGTTTTCTGGCTATCCATGGTACCAAATTCAAGTGTCATCGGAACGATCTGCTTGCCTGGTATCAATTTTGATATCAAATTTGAAAAATCACCGGTGATCGTGTAAAAGTCTTTATTATTGCCCCAGTCGATTTTATAACCTTCATACAGTTTCTCAGTGGCCGTCTTTATTTCAGGCGTTTTTGCAGGATTTGGGAACAGGTGCATTTTCCCGCGTTCACCATAGCCGGTATGCAAATCGATTTGAACCAGCCTTTCATACAAGGCAGAATATTTCGTAAGAACCGGTCGTAAGGCAATTAATTGCGGCTCGAATTCCTTTCCGCCAAAGTACAGTCCTTCCGGGTATTGATATTGTCCCTGCAAAACGGCCTGCCTCAGAACCGGCATCGTAGCCTTGAGAATTTTCATGATTGCCCGCTCCACAAAAAAGACATTGCTGCAGCTGCCAAGGCTGGCTGGTTTATCAGGATTTATAAAAGTGTAGAGTTTTGAGTACCCGTCATTCTTATTTGAAAACAGCTCCGGCGAAGTGTCACAATTTCTGTTCATATCGATATTATTCTCAGTAACCCTTCGCAGATAATTAAACCCGTATGGATTTAACGCATGAATGAATAAGACGCCAGTTTGCTCCAGATTTTCCGGGGTAATAAACTTCTCCATGATCATTCTTTGCAGTGCACTTCCGGTAAAGCCCTCAATTCCGTGAGTCCCGCAGGAGATAATAAGCAGGTTGGCAGTGCTTTTAATGGCCGGGATATAGAACACGTCTACAAAAAGATCGGCACTCAGTTTTGATGGTACAGGAAGTGCAATAAGGTTCGTCCCCTTGAAAACCTTTGCCAGCTCCCCTGCCCTTTTGAGAAAATCGGCCCTGCTTGATTTATAGTCAGCTTTGAAATAACTGTTGAATTCAGGCACCACGGCAACTTTTGGATCTTTGGGAAATCTGCCGTCTTCCGGTACTACAGAATAAACCGGCGCTGCGAACAGGATCAGACAGAGGAGGATAAGGGCGAGGTGTTTAGATGTTGGTTTCATGGGGTTTCGGGTATCAGGTTTCGGGTATCGGGTGTCGGGTGTCGGGTGTCGGGTGTCGGGAGTCGGGAGTCGGAAAGCAAGTTATCCCGTAGCGCCCCCTCTCCCGTGAGTGGAGCGTTAGCGCAGCGAGCGCGGGAGAGGGGGGAGGGGGTGAGGTGGATCATGGGTGTCAGGTTTCGGGTATAATTGTTACTTTAAACTTCTCCATCAGAAGGCCAAAAAATTCATTAGGTTGACAGCGATTCGGCAAGTGGTGAGGTGGATCATCAGTATATTGATAATTAAATAACTAAGCTAAAGTCTTTCTGGCAGAAAAACAACTTTTCAGAACAACTCTGATTAATCACCTCTAAAATGCCTATTTTAAACGATTATTCCGATTTTGAATAGTTAATATACAGAACCTATGGAAAACTTGAATGACAGAATTGAAGAATTCATCAGATGGATACGCATCAATCTTCGGCAGGTACTGCTCGGGTTGCTGGTTGTGGCCATCCTGGCTACCTCGATAAAAACCATCAAGCCTGAAGAACAGGGCGTGGTGTTATTTCTTGGAAAATTTAACCGGACCGTAGCTCCGGGACTCAGTTTTATAGCACCGTTGGGATTGGAAAAGATGTACAAAATTCCCGTCCAGAGGCAACTGAAGCTGGAATTTGGCTTCCGCACCATAACACCTGATGTCCGAACAATTTATTCAGATAAAGACTTCAGCGATGAATCATTGATGCTGACCGGTGATCTGAACCTTGCGGATGTTGAATGGGTAGTGCAATACAGGATCATGGATTCCTATAAATATCTTTTTAAGGTAAGGGATGCTGAGGATGCGCTGAGGGATATGTCGGAAGCTGCCATGCGAAAGGTGGTCGGCGACCGCACGGTAAATGAGGTTCTGACTGTTGGCCGCCAGGCGGTTGCTTCCAACGTTGAAACTCTTTTACAGTCGATGTGTGTGGAGTATGAAAACGGGCTTCAGATTGAGCAGGTAGTTCTTCAGGATGTGAACCCGCCTGAAACCGTAAAACCATCCTTCAACGCCGTTAACCAGGCACAACAGGAAAGGGAAACACTGATCAACCAGGCGGAGTCGGAATATAACCAGGTAATCCCCCGTGCAAAAGGGGAAGCCGAGGAAACCATCCAGCTCGCCGAAGCTTATGCTCTCAACCGCGTAAACCGTGCCATCGGCGAAGCCGATCGTTTCAGCTCTCTTTATGAAGAGTATATCAAGGCTCCGGAAGTAACCAAGAAGCGGCTCTATTTCGAAATACTGGAAAGGATCCTGCCGAAGATCGGCGATAAGATTATCGTGGATGAGAAAGGCAACAGCGTTCTGCCATTGCTCAATCTCGATAAGAAAAATTCCACAGCTGCAACTACACCTGTAACCACACCCCCAGCCAAGTAAGCCATGAAAACAAAATATATACTATACAGCATCGCAATTGCAATATTGCTGATCCTTGTTTTCGGAGGTGCATTTGTACTTGACGAAACTGAACAGGCTATTGTCACTCAGTTTGGCAAGCCGGTGGGTGGTTCAAGAACAAAACCCGGACTTAATTTCAAGCTGCCGCTCATTCAAAAAGTTCAGCTGTTTGATAAAAGATATCTCAAGTGGGATGGGAATCCGAACCAGGTGCCAACCCAGGATAAAAAGTTCATTTTTGTAGAAACGTATGCCAGGTGGCAGATCACCGATCCTCTTCAGTTTTACGTACGACTCCGCGATGAACGCTCCGGGCAATCGCGTTTGGACGACATACTGGACGGAGAAACCAGGAATGCCGTAGCAAGCTTTGAATTGCTGGATATCATTCGGTCCACCAACCGGACTCCTGAGGTTTCGGAAGAA
This sequence comes from uncultured Bacteroidota bacterium, assembly GCA_903832165.1. Classification (GTDB taxonomy): domain Bacteria; phylum Bacteroidota; class Bacteroidia; order Bacteroidales; family UBA12481; genus UBA12481. The sequence continues at coordinate 3,787 of CAILAQ010000079.1, forward strand.
TATCTTCAGGAAATCGAATCGCTTGATACGATTAAGGTCGGGCGTGCAAAAATTGAAAAGATGATTCTCGAAAAGGCCGGCCTACGTTGCAAAGATCTGGGTATTATCATCCTTGATTTCAGGATCAAGCGAATTAATTATGTACCCGAGGTTCGTGCTAACGTGTACGAAAGGATGATCAGCGAACGTAACAGGATAGCCGACCGTTTCAAATCAGAAGGTCAGGGCGAGGCCAGAAAGATTCAGGGCAACAAGGAGCGCGACCTGGCTCAGATCCAATCAGAAGCAGTGAAACAGTCGGAACAGATACGCGGCCGTGCCGATGCCAAGGCAACCTCGATTTATGCAGCCGCTTATAACAAAACCGCTGCATCAAGGGAATTATATGGCTTTTCAAGGGCTATGGAAGCGCTGGAAAAATCATTCGATGATAAGACGAGCCTGATCCTCACAACTGATAGCGAGATTTATAAATACTTAAAGAAAATCAAGTAAGTTTCCTTGGATATGGTCCATAAATTTTTCCTGATCGTCTCGGTGCTGCTATTGTCAGCACTTCCGGGAGGATTGTTTGCCAAAGATGATTACCCGCGAAATCCCGATCTTGATATACTGCACTACTGTTTCCGTGTTAATCTGAACGACTCAACCAACAGGATTGAAGGTGAGGCAGGAATAACCATGACGCTTAAAGGAAACAGCCGCCTTGTCAGGCTCGATCTGCTTGGCGTTAATAACAAGGGTACCGGAATGAACATAAGCCGGATTGTCCTGGGTATAAATCCAATAGTTTTCAGTCATAAAAATGATGTGATTGAAATCCTGATCCCCGAAACGGTAAAGATCCCGGGGACTTTTATTATAACAGTGCATTATGCAGGAATTCCGGCCGACGGACTGATCATATCAAAGAATAAATTTGGTGACCGCACCTTTTTCGGGGATAACTGGCCTGACCGTGCCCGGAATTGGCTGCCCTGCGTGGATCATCCTTCTGATAAGGCTACTGTTGAATTTATTGTATCAGCTCCGGAAAAATACAAGGTGGTGAGCAACGGTTACCTGGCAGCAGAATTTCGCGATTCTCTTGCCGGCCGCCTACCCGCGAAAGTAACTCACTGGAAGGAAGATGTTCCCATCCCAACCAAGGTCATGGTAATAGGAGTTGCTGATTTCGCCTGGTCGACTGCCGGATTGTCAAAAGGAATTCCGGTACAGAGCTGGGTGTATGCGGAAAACCGGGATGCAGGGTTTACGGATTATCTGCCAGCCGCCGGAATCCTGACATTCTTTCAGGATCTGGTGGGTCCGTACAGCTATGAAAAGCTCGCTAATGTTCAGTCGAAAACAAAATTCGGCGGAATGGAAAATTCCGGCTGCATCTTTTATCATGAAAACTCCGTGAATGGCAATAACCAGCAGCACAGCTTATTGGCGCATGAAATCGCTCATCAGTGGTTTGGTGATGCAGTTACTGAAAATGACTGGCACCATGTTTGGATCAGTGAAGGATTTGCCACTTATCTTGAGGCTTGTTATGCCGATTCCATGATACCGGGCAGAAAGCTGAATGTCAGTATGGCGGATATGAGGAAACAGGTTATCAGGTCGTTCCAGCGGAGTCCAAAACCCGTTATCGATACCACGATAACTAATAAAATGGAGCTGCTCAGCACAAATTCTTATCAAAAAGGGGCGTGGGTGCTTCACATGCTGCGGCAGGAGCTTGGCGACAAAGTTTTCTGGAATGGCATTCGTGATTTCTACGCTGCCTATCGGGATAAAAATGCCATGACTTCCGATTTCCAGTCTGTCATGGAAAAAGTGTCAGACCGGCAGCTGGGCTATTTCTTCAAACAATGGCTTGAGGTGCCCGGACACCCTGTTATACAATGGTCATGGACATATAATTTATTAAAAAACACCATCGACATTGAGCTCGAACAAACTCAGGAACAATACAGTTTCACCTTCCCGTTAACGATTAAACTGGCAGGGAGTCCTGTCCGGCCGGAGGATACAAACAGCAGAAAATCCGGGTATTACAAAGTCTGGGTAAATGAAAGAAAATTTCACATTTCTTTGTCTGCCGATTTTTCAGTGGCATCGGTTCTGATCGATCCGGATTGTCAGCTTCTGTATCAGGAAAAACCGGAGGCTGAGAAATAGCGAAAAATCTGGCATGATTTATGTCATATATCCACATATATAGATATGTTGTATTTAACTACTAATAACAATGAAAAAGTCCTTTCTGGCAGTCATGCTAACCATGGTTTTCGCAGCTGCCGGCTTTTCCGGAGAGCCCACAA
>CAILAQ010000080.1 GCA_903832165.1 uncultured Bacteroidota bacterium
GATGGCAAACTGATTCAGCCAAATGCCAAGCCGGGCGACTTCCGCTTTGTTGATCAGGACGGAAACGGCACCATCGACAGCGAAGACTGGGTTCAGATTGGTAACCCATATCCAAAATTCACCGGAGGATTGAACCTTACTCTGGAATATAAAGGTTTCGATGTAAACGTTTTCTGGTATACTGCCCTCGGTGCTCAGGTTTGGGATGCAACCCGCCGCTATGACATGAACTTCACCAACTATCGTGGTTCAGCCCTTGAGCGCTGGACAGGCGAAGGCACCTCAAACACTTATCCGCGTGTCACCTATTCCGACCTGAACGGCAACTTTAAAACTCCCAGCGATTTCTGGGTAAAAAATGCCGACTATCTCCGTCTGCGTAACCTCAGCATCGGCTATTCCATTCCTTTGAAAGCAGCTACCTGGCTGCATATCAGCAAACTCAGGGTTTATCTGGCCGGTGAAAACCTGCTTACTTTTACCAATTATGATGGGTACGAGCCTGAAATCGGTGGTGGAGTATTCGGTTATGGCGTTGACCATGGTATCTATCCACAAGCCCGGACTATCTACGGTGGAATTAATGTAACCTTCTAATTGTCAACTTTAACACAAAGCAAAATGAAAAAAATGCGATATATAACTTACATAGCCCTGGTAATATTCGGAATACAGGCTTGTACCAAAAGTTTTCTTGAACTGGAACCCAAAACGGGCCTGGTAGAGGAGAACTTTTACAAAACGGAAAACGATGCTTTCCTGGCGCTGGTTGGAGCTTATGATGCCCTGACCGTGCAGAACTGGCAATTCATTCCGCTTATGTCGGATATTTTATCCGATGACGCCTTCGCAGGCGGTGCTGATGCGAAAGATATGAGCCAATGGCAGGAAATTGAACTCTCGCAGATGACTGATGCCAACGGATCGGCTGGCGACTTATGGAACCGCTGCTATACGGGAATTTACCGTACCAATCTCTATCTGCAGAAAGAGGCCGCAATTACCTGGACCAATCCGGCAAATCAGAAACGATTTGCTGCTGAAGCCAAATTCATCCGCGGATATATTTACTTTGATCTTGCACGCCACTATGGATGGGTGCCGGTTATCACTTCCGTTCTTCCATCAATCGAGGATTACCGGAGCGCTACCCAGAATACTCCTTCGGAAGTTTATGCACAGGCTGTAAAAGATATGCTGGCTGCACTTCCTGATCTGCCGGAAACCGTTTCTGCAACAGAAACCGGCCGTGTAACCAAATATGCCGCACAAGCCCTGATTTCAAGAATGTACTTGTACTTTACCGGTATCAAAACTGCTATTCCTGAACTCGGCCTTACCGGTGACCTCACTGATGGTACAACCGCCGTAACCAAGGCATGGGTTCAGTCTGCACTCGATGGAATCATTAACAGTGGCGCCTATCAGCTTATGCCGAACTATGCCGACCTGTTCGACTGGAAACACCAGAACAGCAGCGAATCTGTGTTTGAATTCCAGTATTCCGAAAAAGCTAAATCAAGCGATTGGGGCGGCTGGGGAATCAACGGCAACTTCTCTGTCATCTTCTACGGGATGCGTAACCCGGCCGGGTTCGGCGGATTCTGGGATGCCGGATGGAGCTTTGCTACTATCACCTGGTCACTGGTAAATGAATATGAAGCTGGCGACCCGAGAAAGGATGCAACTGTTTTCAATGCTGATGCCGCCACCGGCACTTATCTCAAAGCATTTGAAAATACCGGCTATTTTAACAAGAAGTGGATGCCAAGGAATGAGTTCCAGGCAACTGCAGGTTCGCGCGAACATAACTATGCTGCCAACTTTATCGATGTCCGCTATGCTGATGTTCTGCTTATGGCTTCCGAAATAAACCTTACGGATAATCCATCCAAAGCAAAGGATTACCTGAACCAGGTCAGAACACGCGCCTTAGGTGCCGGAGCTGCTAAAAACTCAGTTACCATGGATGATATCATGCATGAGCGCCGCGTTGAACTCGGCGGTGAAGGTTCACGTAAATGGGACCTGCTGAGAATGGGCCTCGATTATGCCAAAACAAAAATCGACAACAGTTTCACAGTGCCAGCATCTGCTACCAACAAACAGGATTTTGTCGGACGCGAGTTCGACCCTTCAACTTATGGCATGTTTCCGATCCCGGGTTCCGAGATCCGCAACTGCAACACCGGAGTGTTAAAACAGTATGTACCTAAATATAAATAAGTCATGAAGAAAATTAAATATATCCTAATCATGGCCGTAACGGCCTTCCTGCTCGCATCTTGTGAGCCATCGGTACTGCCAACTCCCGATATCGGTCCGGCTCCTACCGCTGCCGATCTGCAGATTACCATTACCCCCGGGGTGGACGCATTTCACTTTGTGATTGAAAACACTTCCAAAGTAACCGGCATGCCATCCTGGGACCTTGGAAACGGAACAACGGCCAGCGGATCCAAAGCAGTGGCCTACTACCCGCTTCCCAACACCTATGTGATCACTATGACACTGTATACTAAAGGTGGAAATGCTACCGTCACGAAGGATCTGACCTCAACAGAAACCGACTGGGCTTATTTCTCCAGTCCGGTAATTGCCCTGATCTGCGGCGGACCTGAAGCCGTAAACGGAAAGACCTGGGTAATGGACAGCCTCACTCCCGGTCATATTGGCGTTGGACCGGATCTTGCCAACAGCTCCTTATGGTGGTCGGCAGGTATAAGGGAAAAACCCGGAACCGGATTATACGATGATGAGATTAATTTCCAGCTCATGAAGTTCCAGGTAATCTACGACAACAAAGGCGTAAGCTATGTTAAGGATTTCCGCAAAGGGGACGCCGCCTATTCCAATGCTCGCGCAAAATCCGGCGATTGGATGGTTGATTACGCAACACCGGTTACCGGAAGCTGGTCTTATGTTGAACGGGATGGTAAAGAATATATTCAAATCGCAAGCGGCAAGCCTCTCTATCCGTGTTTCGACACCGGGGCAAAGAATGGGGAATACCTGATTCTGAAGGTGACCGAAACCTCCCTGGAACTGGCTTGTATCGGCGGCGACAATAATGCATGGCATTACCTGCTCAAGACGAAAGGAAGCTGAATCCTGAATATTAGTATAGGTTAAAACGGGGTTGCCGTGGTTGATTCATAATGGCATTTTCTGATGATCCGTTATTCGATCACCACGGTAACCCTTTCTTTTTCTGACACTTCCCATTCTGATATGATCCAATCGGTTAAAATACCTGTATTCCTTTTTTTTCTGATCTTCCAGCAGATTTCTGGTCCGGTTGCCTTTGGGTACGATGGGTTTCTGCGGGCATCCGGAAAATTTATTATTGACGGAAAGGGCCAGCCGGTGCTACTCAGAGGAATGGGCCTTGGCGGATGGATGCTTCAGGAAGGGTATATGCTGGAAACTGCAGATTTTGCAGGAACCCAGCATGAAATCAAGGCAAGGATTCAGGACGTAGCGGGTAAAGCCGGCATGGAAAAATTCTACGATGCCTGGCTGGCCAACCATGTCACCCGCCGCGATATCGATTCCATGGCCGCCTGGGGCTTCAACTCCGTCAGGCCCGCCCTGCATTACAACCTCTTTACCCTCCCCATTGAACAAGAGCCGGTAACCGGTCAGCAAACCTGGATCGATAAGGGATTCATCCTCCTCGATAGCCTCGTTTCGTGGTGCTCGGCCAACCGGATGTATGTTTTCCTCGACTTGCATGCCGCTCCCGGCGGTCAGGGCCGCGACAACAATATCTCCGACCGCGATCCGTCGAAACCTTCTCTCTGGGAAAGCAGCGACAACCGTACCAAGACTATCGAGCTATGGCGAAAACTCGCTGAACGATATGCCGGTAATCCATGGGTGGGCGGTTATGATCTCATCAATGAAACCAACTGGGATTTCGAAAACAGCGGCAACCAGAGCGGCTGCAACTGCGGCAGAAATGCTCCGCTCCTCGACCTTTATCAGAATATCATTACCGCCATTCGCAGCAAAGATCCTAACCACATGATCTTCATCGAGGGAAACTGCTGGGCGGGTAATTTCAATGGGCTTACCTCGCTTACCTCCTTCGATAACAATCTTGCTTTCAGCTTTCACCGCTACTGGAACGGCAATACCATAGCATCAATACAGGAAAAGCTCAATCTTAGAGATACCTATAATGTGCCGCTCTGGATGGGGGAATCCGGCGAAAACTCAAATCATTGGTTTGCCGAGGCAATATCCCTGCTGGAATCTAATAACATCGGATGGAGCTGGTGGCCCGAAAAAAAGATCAATTCCGTTGTCGGACCAATGACGGTGATCAAGACAAAAGAATATGACAAAATACTGACCTTCTGGAGAAGTGGCGGCGCCAGGCCAGATTCTTCCTTTGCAGCTGCAGCCCTGATGCAGATCGCCGAAAACCTGAAAATTGAAAACTGCATCATACATCCGGATGTTATGGATGCCATGTTTCGCCAGCAGCTTACCAATGCAACCAAACCATTTTCCCGAAACCTCGTGCCCGGCCGTTTTTATGCCGTCGATTTTGATATGGGCAGAAATAATTATGCCTACGCCGACAAGGACTTTGAAAACAGCGGTGGTCAGGCCTCAAACGAATGGAATCGCGGATATGTATACCGGAACGACGGCCCGGATATTGTCCGCTGTACGGATTCAGCTGCCTTCTCCAACGGTTACAATATCGACAATACTGAAAAAGATGAATGGCTGGCCTATACGATCATAGCCGACTCCACCGGTGTCTACAATCTCAACATCACAACGGCAGCCGCCAGCGGAATGGGCACATTCCGAATCGAGATCGACGGAATAAACGTTACCGGCTCTGTGGCCGTTCCGCACACAGGTGGGGTCCAGCGTTTTTCTTCTGTTTCGATGAAAAATATTGAACTGACTGCCGGACTGCATAAGATGATCCTCTATTTCGAAGAGGGCGGATTCAGTGTCAGCTCCTTTACTTTCACCGGACCCACCGGAGCAACCGGTGTCCCATTCTGCCTGCTCTCGGGCAAAACAGATGATCTTGGCAATCAAGTGATTCTGACTTTCAACAAACCCTTGTCGGGTTATCCTTCAACGGGCGCAAATTTGACCTTATCAGCAGGAGATAAAACCTATATACCTGAATCGGTAACCTTTGAACCGGCCAACCCCCGATCGGTGAGGTTGCGGTTCTCGGTGATTTTCTCCGGATCAGATATCCTCAGGATATCCTGCTCAGGTTCAATTTTCACCAGTGGAGCAGAAGTATTGCCGGCTTTTACCGATGTGCCTGTGGTGAATGTTATCATGCAGCGGTTCGCGATTCCCGGCTCCATCGAAGCTGAAAATTATTTGGTAAACAGCGGCTTCGGATTTGAGCAGTGCACAGATATCGGAGGCGGTAAGGATGCCGGATGGTCCGACCCGGGCGATTATCTGGAGTTTCCAGTAAGGATAGCCGAAAAAGCTCTATACCGCATTACTTATCGTTATTCCTGCAACACCGGTGCTGCAAAAGCCGCTATTTACCTTGTGGATGAGGTGATGCGACTGGTTCAAACGGTGGATTTTCCGGCAACCGGAGGTTGGCAGAACTGGAACTCTGTGACTGTGTCAGACACTCTCCCAGCAGGACCCAAAACACTCAGATTTACGGCCATTACCGGTGGATTCAATCTCAACAGGATCGAATTTGTAAAGGTGCCGCCTAAAGATACCATTCTGGTGAGCAAGGCCGGATTCATCCTCTATCCCAATCCGGCAAACGGTTCCGTTACCGTTCAGATTACCAATCCCGGAGGGAATCCGCAGCAGCTGGTACTGACGGACCTCCTTGGCCGCGTCATTTACAAAAGGGATACCCCTGCCACCTCCACAGCTAAACTAAATATTGATACAACCGGTTGTCTTCCGGGGATATATCTCCTGAGCGTAGGTGACAAGCAGTCCCTCGAAACACACCTTCTTCTGATAAAAAATATGAATTTATAATCCTATGAAAAAAATAATTCTCCTCGCAGCATTGGGCATTCTGGGCTTAGCGGCGTGCAAAACGACGGTTAATAAAGCTCCTGAAAACGTTGAAAAAAATCTGATGAAAAGAGCAGATAGTGTATTAGCCCTGATGTCTTTAGATGAAAAAATCGGCCAGCTGAACCAATTCTCCGGCGATGGGGAATTGACCGGTCCGGTTGCCTTGCGCCCCGATTTACTGCAAAGCATCAGGGATGGGAAAGTTGGCTCCATGCTGAACATTAATGGGGCTGAGTATACACGCAAGATTCAGAAGATTGCCGTTGAAGAATCCCGGTTAAAGATTCCACTGATATTCGGCTATGATGTTATCCACGGATACAAAACAATTTTTCCTATACCCCTCGGAGAATCCGCCTCCTGGGATCCGGAAGCCGTCGAAAAAGCGGCACACATTGCTGCCACAGAGGCCGCCTCGGCCGGCCAGCACTGGACTTTTGCACCCATGGTCGACATTGCCCGCGATCCCCGCTGGGGCCGCATCATGGAAGGATCGGGCGAAGACCCTTACCTCGGATCACAGCTGGCAGTGGCACGGATAAAGGGATTCCAGGGAACCAGCCTTTCCGATAAAACCACCATCCTGGCATGCGCTAAACACTATGCAGGATATGGAAACGCCCAGGCAGGACGGGATTATTATACAACAGATATCAGCGAGAACAGCCTGCGCGAAGTTTACCTCCCTCCTTTTAAAGCGGCTGCAGAAGCCGGAGTTGCGACCTTCATGTCCGCATTCAATGACCTTAACGGAATTCCTGCCACCGGAAATAAAGATCTTATACACGATATCCTCAAAACCGAATGGGCCTATAAAGGGATGGTAGTCAGCGACTGGGGTTCGATCTCCGAAATGATAGCCCACGGAATTGCAACCAATAAATATGAAGCCGGCGACCTGGCCTTCAATGCCGGTGTCGACATGGACATGGAAGGCACCGTTTATCTTACTGAGATGAAGAATCTGTTGAAGGATGACAAGATAACAACAGCACAGATTGACGAATCGGTCCGGCGGATTCTCAGGCTGAAATTCATGCTCGGATTATTCGATGATCCCTATCGTTACAGCAATCCTGATTATGAAAAGCAAACTCTTCTGAAGCCCGGATTCATTGATGCTGCCCGCGATGCGGCCAGAAAATCTTTTGTACTGCTGAAGAACGACAACCAGTACCTGCCACTGAACCCATCAGTAAAAAGTATTGCCCTGATCGGACCTGCTTCGGATGCAGCCGCCGATATGATCGGAAACTGGTCGGGCCGTGGTGAAGTTAAAGACGTGATCACCCTTAAGTCGGCGTTGGAAACCCGGCTGGGTGCTGGCAAAGTTCTGTATGCCAGGGGCGCCGGTTTCAACGACGGAGATAAAGCCGGATTTGCAGAAGCTATCGCAGCTGCCAGGCGTGCCGAGGTGATTATCGCAGCCTGCGGTGAAGCAGGAATGATGTCCGGTGAAAGCATGAGCCGAGCAGATATTTCCATACCGGGGGTTCAGGAAGACCTGATTATGGAACTGGCGAAACTCGGAAAACCAATGATTCTTGTACTCTTTAACGGCCGTCCGCTGATCCTTACCAAAATAATTGGCTCTGTACCGGCTGTCCTCGAAGCATGGATACCCGGCACCATGGCGGGCCCGGCCCTTTGCGATATCCTGTTCGGAGAATATAATCCTTCTGGAAAACTTCCTGTTACTTTCCCGTACGCCCTTGGTCAGATTCCCATCTTTTATAATCACAAGAATTCCGGACGCCCCGGAAGCCAGGATAAAAAATTCACCTCACGATACCTGGATGTCCCTAATGACCCACTCTTCCCTTTCGGATTTGGCTTGAGCTACACCCAGTTCGCTTATAACAACCTGAACCTGAATGAATCTTCTATAATTGATGATAAACCTCTGGAAGTTAGGGTGGATGTAAAAAACACCGGCACCGTAGCCGGAACAGAAACCGTTCAGCTGTATATTCGTGATCTGGTAGGGTCGGTAACCCGGCCGGTAAAAGAACTCAAAGGATTCAAAAAGGTACTCCTGAAAGCCGGTGAGGTACAAACTATCAGTTTTACCGTGACAAAGGAAGATCTGTCATTTTATAACAGCCGTAATGTCTGGGGCACCGAACCGGGGAAATTCACGATCTTTGTAGGCACCAATTCGCAGAACACCATCGAGGCCGGCTTTGAGCTGAAGTGATGAGAAACACGGAGACACAGAGAGCATTGAGAAACACAGAGAAAATTTATCCAATCATGAAATACCTGATAATAGGACTGACCTTGCTTCTTAGTTTCGCCTGCTCGAGTAATAAAGGAGGGTCACGGAAATTAGTATGGAGCGATGATTTTGATAAACCGGGACTGCCTGATGATTCCAAATGGAGTGATGATACCGGCGGAAATACTACCGGCTGGGGCAACAACGAATGGCAGAATTATACGGTTAGAAAGATTGAAAATGCCTTCGTAAAGGATGGCATGCTTCATATCAAAGCAATAAGAGAATCCATTAGCGACAAGCAGTATAGCTCTGCACGCCTGGTCTCTAAAGGCAAGGGCGACTGGCTTTACGGCCGGATAGAGGTCCGCGCCAAATTGCCCGGAGCACGGGGAATCTGGCCTGCCATATGGATGCTGCCCACCGACTGGGCCTACGGCGGCTGGCCAAAATCGGGGGAAATCGATATCATGGAACATGTGGGTTATATGCCTGATTCTGTTTTTGCCTCGGTACATACCGAAAATTACAATCACGTAATCCACACCCAGCGCACCAAAGGATTCTATGATAGCAATCTTCACAGGCGCTTTCATGTGTATGCAGTTGAATGGGACTCAACAACGGTAAATACTTTTGTTGATGACCATATGTATTTCTCCTTTAAAAAGGAGGCAGCTGGTCCGAAGGTGTGGCCCTTCGATCAGAAATTTCACCTGCTGCTGAATGTCGCTGTCGGCGGCAACTGGGGCGCTGTGAAAGGCGTCGATACCACCGCATTTCCACAGGAAATGATTGTTGATTACGTTAGAGTCTATCAGTAAATCAGCTATTTTTACAAGTAAATCCTTACAATGTCCTCATCAAAAGGCATCTTAAGAGGAGTGATCCTCTTTCTGGCTATCTTTTTTTTCCGGATATCCGCCGGATACGCTCAGTTCAATACACTGGTGTGGTCGGACGAATTTGACTATACCGGGCTGCCGGCTGCAACAAAATGGACCTGCGAGGTGGGTGGTGGCGGCTGGGGTAATAATGAGCTTCAGTATTATACCCTCAACGATTCCCATAATGCCAGAGTGGAAGATGGCGTTCTCATTATAGAAGCGCTTAAAGAGAGTATGGGTGGCCGTGATTATACCTCGGCACGCCTGATATCCGATAGCAAAGGCGACTGGCTTTACGGCCGGTTCGAAATACGTGCGAGAGTGCCAGGCGGAAAAGGAACCTGGCCTGCTATCTGGATGCTGCCGAGCGACTGGATTTACGGCAACTGGCCCGCCAGCGGTGAAATCGATATCATGGAACATGTGGGATACGACCCATCAAAGATTTATGGCACGGCACATACAAAGGCATACAACGGCTCAATCGGCACCCAAAAGGGCAGCTCAGTAACCGGCCCCGACTGGGAAACCGCCTTCCATGTATATGCCATTGAATGGACGGCCGAAAAAATTGATTTCATTGTCGATGACACCAAATACTACACTTTCAACAATCAGGGAACCTGGGAGACATGGCCATTCGACAAGCGATTCCATTTCGTTCTCAACGTTGCTGTAGGTGGAAACTGGGGAGGAGTTCAGGGGGTTGATCAAACCATCTTCCCCAAACGCATGGAGATTGATTATATTCGGGTTTACCAATCCTCTGACATGAAAATCACCGGACCTGCCTACCTCGAAACGAATCAGTCAGCGACCTTCCAGGCCACCAGCTTTTCGGGCGCTTCCTACGATTGGCAGGTGCCGGCGGATGCCCTGATTACCTCCGGCGCAGGAACACCGGAGATAAAAGTCACCTGGGGAGATTCCGAAGGCGATGTCTCGTGCAAAGTGACATTGGGCAGCAGCGTTTTTTCAGCTGTTTATCCTGTCAAAAAAGCAATCATCCCGACTGAAAACACTTTCTGGTTTGGCAATCTCACCGATGGCATTACCTCCGATATCACGGAAATTACTTCTGATGGAAGCACTTATGAATTTTCGGAATCAAGCGAAAGCCTTAAGGTCATTTACCATATCGTAAATCCTTCCACCTGGCCCAAGTTTGAATTCACCCTTCCGCGACCGGTAAACCTGAAAGACTATCCTTACTGCTCCATAAATCTGAAAACCAGTAACCTGAGCCATTCCGTTTCCCTTCGATTCGATTTCGCAGATGTCAATGGCGTAGAAACCAATGCCACACCGGTTTTCAGGCCGACAATCACTGCTGATGGTCGCTATCATAATTATCAGAATAATTACACCGGACGATGGTTATCCTCTTCACCCGTCGCGGGCCAGAAGGTTGATTCCATGCGTATAATTAAACTTACCACCTACCTTAATTCCGGAGCTTTCGGTACAGCCAATAAAACCGACAGTATCTGGATCGAAAGCATTCGGTTCATGAAAAGTCCGCTCACCGGCACCGAGCCGGAAACACTTCCAGACCCTGGCATTCGCATTTTTCCAAATCCGGCTTCCAAACTCTTAACCATCTCTTCCACTTATCCGATAAAGGAAATAACCATGTTCGATATACATGGCAAACAGGTAAAAACTTTGACAGCGATCAATTCTCAGGCTCCTGATGTTAATGTGAGCGATTTGCCGGCAGGCGTTTACCTCCTGCGAACTGCAAATGTGGCTGGCGTGATTTCCACTGCCAGATTTGTGAAAAAGTAAGCAATTGTAGGGGAGGAGCCGTGCCTCCTCCCATTTTGAAAGTAGGCCACGGTTTTAACCGGGGTTTTGGAATGGCCCACGGAGAGTTGTCATTCCCGCGGAGGCGGGAACCCCGTCGCTGACCACGAAACTTCGCAGGGAACCCCGTCCCTTACCGCGGCATTCACCAATAGAACGTTCGCCCTGAGTATCGCATTCCGCAAAAGCGATCTTCCAGCATACATCCTACGTACGCAACCCTTTTCTGTCATTCCTGCGCAGGCGCAGCCGGAAGCAGGAACTTTACGCTGTCGTACTAAAGCCAACTGCAGACTTCAGACTGCAGACTTAAAATAAATCTAATTTCGGGATTACATTCCCAGTATTTTACCTAATTTTGGGATCATATTCCCAATTTTAGGTAAAATGATTGAAAGAGACCTATCTCCGATCCTTCGCCAAAAGCTATTCTCTGGTAAAGCTATCATCCTGATGGGTGCCAGACAAACAGGAAAGACAACGCTCCTGCATGAGATAATCTCAGGGATACCTGATACTTTATGGCTCGATGCTGACATTCCTGAAGTTAAAGCCTTGTTTGAAGCGGGTTCTCCCGACCGGTTCAAGGCTCTGTTTGCCGGTAACAGGCTGATCGTTTTGGATGAGGCGCAACGAATTAAAGACATCGGTATACGCATTAAATATTTAACCGATCATTTCAAGGAAATTCAGGTTATAGCGACAGGTTCTTCCTCATTCGAATTAGCGGAGGAGGTGAGTGAACCTCTGACTGGCCGTAAATGGGAATACAATTTATTTCCGCTATCCTTTTCTGAAATGGTCAGTCATCATGGTTACATCAAGGAGAAGAGTCTGATTAATCACAGGTTAGTATACGGCTATTACCCGGAGGTGGTAAATTCTGAAGGGAATGAGAGAGAGGTTCTTAAAGGCCTTTCAGACAGCTATTTGTTTAAGGACATCCTGAAATGGGGCCAGGTGAAAAACCCCGACAAGCTCCTGAAATTATTACAGGCTCTTGCTTTCCAGGTCGGCAACCAGGTTTCAGACAATGAACTGGGCCAATTGATCGGAATGGACCATAAAACGGTGGGAAATTATTTGAATTTACTTGAGAAGGTTTATATTATCTTCCGCCTTCCCAGTTTTGCCAGGAATCTTCGGAATGAGCTCAAAATGAGCAAGAAAATCTATTTTTTTGATAATGGAATTCGTAATGCCCTGATTTCAAATTTCCAGATACCCGAAATGCGTCAGGATGCTGGAGCTTTATGGGAAAATTTCCTGATAAGTGATCGCATGAAGTATAATCATTACAACCGCAAATGGTGCAATATCTATTTTTGGCGGACACACGAACAGCAGGAGATCGATTACATTGAAGAATCTGATGGTAAAATCCGTGGATATGAGTTCAATTGGAATCCTGCATCAAAAGTTCGTTTTCCAAAAACATTCATCAAAGCTTATCCTGATTGCGAAACCAGCATCATCACTCCCGATAATATGGATGAGTTTCTGCTGACAAAATAGGGCAGATGGC
>CAILAQ010000081.1 GCA_903832165.1 uncultured Bacteroidota bacterium
AGTTATTGGAGGATGGCTTATTCCAGATATGGAAAATCAGTTTCTGATCCTGTTCCACAATGGTGAGTTCCGGTGCATCGGGACCATCCACCACCTGGAAACAGTTTTCAAACAGTCGCTGAGATTTTTCGTCGCTCTGGAGCATCTTGTCAACGGAAGCAAGCAGGTAACCGTCATAAGAACGGGCCCAAACAACACCAATGGTAATATCGTTTACCGCACCAGGCTCGAGAACGAAAGGTCCGGATGACTGCAACAGACGTCGGTCACCAGTTTCATTACCGGCAGTTTCTTCAGTCCATAAAGGCATTGGAATCCCACCCTGGCCCCAACCGCACGGGTCGGTATCACGCGGGAACATAAAATCGCTGACCGGACCAGTACCACCGCTGTTCGGGTGACCGTTTCCGCCGTAACGCATGCGTTCTTTATCTTTCCAGTAACCGCGCAAATAAAGATAATGCTCTTCAGCTGAACTCGGGTCACCTTGTGGTCCTGCTCCCCCGTAGTACACAAAACGGCGCATACCCCATCGTTCGTTATCCACGATACCATCGCCGAAGTTCAGACCGTTAATGTTTCCATTCAGAATACAATCGTTACAAATCAGGTTTCTCTGGGCATCATAACTACTACAATCGTCCTTTCCGTTTGGATCCTGATAAGGTCCTTCGAAGAAGTCGATACCAACAGCAGGAGGATTGGCCCCATAAGCAAATGCCTCACCAGTTCCATCAACCTGATCTCCATTATATACATAACCAATACCCTTAGTCACATGGCAACCGGTATAATCATCCCCGGCCTGTCCAAGGTCAGCATCTGCATAAACTCCAAAGTATGTTTCAACCAGGGTATAGGTAGAGCGGTTGATCAGTGCATAATTGAAGAAGCTCATGTCATTCATGGCATCATTGGTGGAGAACTCAAATCCCTGGGCACGAATTTCCATTCCGATAGCTTCTCCGTTAGGATCAGCATGTATGTTTCCACGGTCGTTATACACCCACCAGTCTGTTCCGTCGCCATACAAACGAGGACGCCTCAGTTCACGGGTAGTTCCGCAGGGGAGGATTCCGTCTAAATCATAGAACGGATAATCACCATCAGCGGCATTATAGAAACCATCGTCGTTATTATCCCAGAAAGGAGCCAGATAAAAATCATATCCTGCAGCGGCATCGGCATGAGCCGGCCAGTCAAGAATGATCTGAGGAATGGAATATCCCTTGAATTCGAAATCCCTTTTTTCAACCGGAGTATTATACCATTCACGGAAAGCGTCAACCTGATAACGGGTAATCTCATAGTGACGGTCATACTGATAACAAACTTCAACATCAGTAGTTCCACGTTGTTCACCCATCATGATCAAAGGACCCGGCCAGTAATTCCGGGCACCTTTATATTTTATGGCAGTCAGTTTCAACTGACCGTTTACATCAGTACCGCCAATCCATATGCCGCCTGAATAAATGGAAGTTTTGCCAGACCCTTTAGGTACTTCATACCCTGCACCACCCGTAATATCAGACCACAGGAGTCCATCCATATGAACGAAAGTCCTGATATTATTCAGCGATAATTCGGTAACGGTTTTACCAATCTGACAGGCGGCAGCAAAACCCTTGAGCTGCGATTTGTCGCCATCCTGCGGTGTTCCGGCCTTTTTATATTCTTTAGCCTGGATCTGAATAAAAAATAAAGAAATCAAAGAAGCTAATGCGAGCACTCGTCTCATTGGGTACTTTTATATATGAGTAATTTCAACAACCTCCAGAAACAGTTCACCGGAAGGAACAATAATAACCGCCTGTTCACCAATTTTTTTACCAATAAGCCCTTTACCTATTGGCGTATTGATAGCTATTTTTCCCTCCCTGACATTTGCCTCATTTTCAGCAACCAGAGTATAGGTCATAAAAGCCCCTGTCTTGGTATTTTTTAGCTTGACTGTTGATAGTATCTGAACGCTTGACTTATCGAGTTTTGATTCATCGATAATTCTTGAATTAGTGATCATCTCCTGAAGTTTGGAAATTCTCATTTCCAGCATACCCTGAGCCTCTTTAGCTGCATCGTATTCAGCATTTTCAGACAAATCTCCTTTATCCCTGGCTTCTCCGATCTGCTGAGAAATCTTTGGCCGCTCAATATTTACCAAACGGTCAAGTTCCTCTCTCAATTTCCGGAGACCTGGTTCGGTCATATACACAACCTTGGTCATAGCTATTCAGTATTATGTAAACAAAAAAAGAATCCCGAAGATCGGGACTCTTTTTTTGTCCTATTAAAAATCTGGAATTACAAAATAATTCTTGCGCCAATTGTATGAACACCCATAAAAGGATCAGTATCGCGATACGAATAATCAATCGAGAATACTGAGCCGTTTTCCTTGTTAAGAGGGATTCTTAAAGAAACCCCACCCGTTGGTCCGGTGAAAACACTCGTACGATCAGCATAGTCATCTGCAATAAATGGATTGATTCCATTTTCGTAAAGGAACCCACCGCGTAGTATCAGAATATTTTTGAAGTCATATTCCAAACCTAGCTGAATCTGATCTTTGGAGAATGAATTGGAGGTAAAGTTACCTGCAATGGTAATTCTCTGACCTACTCCAAAGTTAAAATCATAAGCTAAACCGATTTTAACCTGTGTAGGCAATTCAAATTCTGCAGAACGATGTTCGACAGTCATGTCAACACTATTTGGCGGAACTATACCACGGAATGACAAACCGTCGCCGGTGTACTTCATGGTAGGTCCAACGTTTCTAAGAGTGATACCGAAATGGAGCTGTCTCTGTGCACCGGTAACATATTGAATACCGGCATCAATAGCAACACCAGTAGTCTTTAAGTCAGCAATACCCCCGGAAATAATTTTCATCACGATACCACCATAGATACTGTTTGAAAATTCTTTGGCGTAAGAAACACCAATGGTGGAAAATTTAGGATTAAATGTTCCTAACCCACCTTCCGGACTGTCAACCGTAGTTACTTCGATTTCACCCAGGTTCATGCTCTGAACATAAACCCCCAAAGCTCCGGCATCACCAACCTTTTGGATCATTCCGAAAGCATTAACTGAAATACCGGTACCTGCAAGCCAATTAGAGTTCGCATAACCGATTTCCGATTTATTTACAAAAGCAGACCCGGCAATATTCAAGCCGAAGGATTCCAATCCTTTTACGCTAGCGCTGTTAGCATCAGCCCAACCGGAAGTACCGGCCCATGGGTTAATTAACAGCTCACTTGCACCCGCCTGACCGATACGTTGTTTATTACCCGCGAAACTTGCAGGAACAACTACGAGACCGATTAAAACCAGGCTCAGAATGTATTTGGCATATGTCTTCATATTCCTTTTATCAATTTCGTTATACATTTTATGCATCCTACAATGAGTTAAGATCCTGCGGCCTCAGGGCACCGAAGAATTTGACGATTTTTTCACCGATTCCCGGTGCATTAACGTGAATAATATAAGCACCACTGGCGATCGGTATACCATACTGGTTTTTCAGATCCCAGTCGAGAAAGGTGATTTCGTTGTCTTTGGAAAAGCGACGAATCAGGTTACCGTTAACAGAGTATACAGATACGGTACAGGTCTTTGGAAGATTGGTGATTTTCACCAGGTTTTCCAGCTGACCAAGTTCGTATGCTGAATTGCCGTAATACGGGTTTGGAACTACCCTGATCAGTTTCAGTGCAGCCTGAGCGGTCGGAAGGTC
>CAILAQ010000082.1 GCA_903832165.1 uncultured Bacteroidota bacterium
CGAAGATCGACATGCCCGACGGCAAGAAGAAGCGCATCATCGACAGGCACATCTACCACCTTGGAATGTGCACCTTTTGCGGGTTGTGCATCAAAGCATGTCCGTCGGATGCACTGGCCTGGGGACAGGACTTCGAACATGCGGTGTTCGATCGCGCTAAGCTGACCAAAATATTAAATAAACCCGGATCTTCCATCATTAAAGATATTGTAGAATGACACCAAATCAATTGATGTTTGCGATCTTCTCGGCAGTCATTATCGTTTTTTCCATACTGACTGTGACCAGCCGACGAATCCTTCGGGCGGCCACCTACCTGTTGTTTGTATTGGTAGCCACCGGCGGCATGTATTTCCTGCTCCGGTTCAACTTCCTGGCCGCCATACAACTTACTCTGTATGCAGGGGGTATTGTGGTCCTGATCATTTTTTCGATCCTTCTTACCAGCCATATCGCGGAGAAACTTGAAAAACCTGATCTGAGAAAAATTATCCCGGCTTTTCTGGCAGCCACAGGCGGTGCTTTGATAACCATTGCAACCATCCTGCAGCACAAATTTCCGGTAGAAGCTATCTCGGGAAATGACCGTACTGATATCCGTGTAATCGCCAAAAGCCTTATCAGCATTGATAAATTCGGGTATGCCCTGCCGTTTGAGGTAATCAGCATCCTGCTGCTGGCCGCCATGGTGGGAGCCATCATCCTGGCAAAAAAACGTAAAGATTAATTCATTTAACAACCGTACGATATGTTCGAAGGCGTTCCATTAACCTGGTTTTTAATCACCGGCACCATCATGTTCTTTGTCGGTATTTATGGATTTCTGGTCCGGAAAAACCTGATCACGATCCTTATGTCGACCGAGTTGATCCTGAATTCGGTCAACATCAACTTTGTTGCCTTTAACAAAATTCTCTACCCCGGTCATCTGGAGGGGATGTTCTTTGGCATTTTTATCATTGCAGTTGCAGCAGCGGAAGCATCGGTGGCCATCGCCATCATTATCAACATCTACCGCCGCCTGGTCAATATCGATGTTGAAAAAATGAATGAAATGAAGTATTAATCATTCCACTCCTGGTTCCTCCCCCGCGTGGGGGGAGGTCAGGGAGGGGGTCATACAACAATAAATATGATCGATTTCAGTTACACCGTTTGGATCCTGCTGATACCTCTGTGCATGTTCGTGGTGGTCGGCCTGTTCGGAAACCGCTTTAAACCACTGGTATCCGGAATCGCCGGAACCGCCGGCCTCTTCGTGATATGGATTTTGTCGCTCATCACGGCTTATAAGTACTTCTTTGTACTTGAAAAGGCCGCCGACGGATCATTTCAGAAATTCCTGGCATTCAACATGCGCTGGCTGAACCTCACCGATACCCTGCACATCGACATCGGGGTGCTCCTTGATCCTATTTCTGTGATGATGCTGATCGTAATCACCACCGTTTCATTCATGGTGCATGTTTATTCAATCGGCTACATGGATGGTGAAAAGGGATTCATGCGCTTTTTTGCCACATTGTCGCTGTTTAGCTTCTCGATGCTCGGGCTGGTTGTTGCCACAAACATCTTCCAGATGTATATCTTCTGGGAGCTTGTGGGCGTTTCATCATACCTTTTGATCGGATTTTATTATACCAAAGATTCGGCGGTCTCAGCTTCCAAAAAAGCATTTATTGTCACCCGGTTTGCCGACCTGGGCTTCCTTATCGGGATCCTGATGCTCTCATTTTCAACCGGAACCTTCGATTTTCTCACCCTCACAGGCGCCAACAGCCCTGCTTTCTCCTCGGGAACCGGAATTATGTTCCTTGGACTTTCGACCATGACCTGGTCGATGATCTTCATATTCATGGGCGGTGCGGGTAAATCGGCCATGTTCCCGCTGCACATCTGGCTGCCGGA
>CAILAQ010000083.1 GCA_903832165.1 uncultured Bacteroidota bacterium
GATGCGTTAGTCCGCCAGTAAAGAATTTACTGATGTGTCCGAAATCAATGACTGCCGAACTCAGATATATCGTGATGGAGTTCATGCCGATCACGGTGAAGAAGAATGCCCAGCGCCTGAATTTCAAAATATCAATTACCAGATAAAACAGCGAGAGTAAAAGCAGACTGATGCCACCGGCCAGCAGATTAAATGTCGATGTCCATGCAGCTTTAATTACAGGATAAACAGGACTGAGCAGCAAAGCAATAACAATAAAAATAACACCGGTTCCGCTTAATATCAGCAGTTTGCGATACTCATCCCAGGCTTTGCTCCTCAGCACCTCGCCGGCCAGCGCTCCCATCAGGGTAATCCCGGTTGCGGAAACTATGCACAGCAAACCTTCAGGATCAAAAACGCCGCCATAAAGATGTCCCGGAAGCAACATGCGGTCGATATACCCGTTGATGCATCCATCGGGGGTCAGAACCCCGGCACCGATGCCAGGTACCGGAATAAAGTTCTGTATGATGCCATATCCCAGTAAAATTCCACCCAGCCACATCAAACGGAAAGAATAATGCCTGGTATATAATACGATGAGTGATGCAAACATATAACCCAGGCCGATCTGACCCAGCACGCTGGCATACCTGACACCGTCTTCGGCAAACCTGAACTGAAGGAACCCGTTGTAAAGAATCCCCAGTACCACCAGCGTGATACCTCGACGAACGATCTTCCAGGCCGTCTTGGTTTTACTCCCCCCCCTCGCAATTTTTCCCAATATGGCAAAGGATATGGCCACACCCGAAATAAACATGAACAAAGGAAAGATGCAATCTTCAAAGTGAAAACCATCCCATTTAACATGCTCCTGCTGCTCAGCGAACCAGTTGAGCCAGCCCCAGTTGGTGACTTTTGCCAAGGCGATCGCAAGTTCTCCTCCTCCAATGATCCAAAGCATATCGAAACCACGGAGAACATCAAGAGAATGAAGACGTTCTGATTGTTTATTTGTAGACATAGGATAGGTTTAAGTTTCGAACCCTAATTTATAAAAAAAGGGAGACCTGATCGGGCCTCCCTTTTAAAATATCAATATTCCGATGAAATTATTTCCCGAATGAGAAATCAAGTCCAACCGCAACAACCCAGGTATTCTTGTTGTAAGTCTCAGTTACAGGGATGGGATTCGTTCCCAGCATATGGTTGAAAGCTTTTGAACCCTCCTGATATACAGTGTACTGTCCGCCGATATTCAGCTCAAGCATCTTGGTGATTTTGAAGCCGAGACCTGCTCCTACAGAGTTTGTATTCAAACTGTAACCCAGGTCGTTCTGATAGTTCGCGTTAACACCGGTGTAAGTACCGAGCCATCCTGCGCTGACCGCAAGTTTATCAGTCAGACCATACTGCAGACCGACTGCAAATTCCTTGAAGTTCTTATCAATCATGTTAACATTCAGATCTGCACTTCCGTCATAATCCACTTTTTTATCAAAATAGTAGTTCATGCTTGCCGAAACAAGAAGCTTTTCAATTGGCTTATATTCAATCCCTGCGGATAATTGGGCAGGCATATCTGAAATGGTTGTGGCTCCATCGGTAAAGATTCCACCGCTTTTGTTATCGTTAACCGTTGTGGTCAGGTCGAGCTTGGTCTGGAATTCATATCTGACTGCGATATTCAATTTATCAGATGGTGAAAAGTTTGCACTGATAATCGGTGTAAATCCTTTACCGGCTTTTGCAGCATCAACATAGATATCCTTTGTGGCAGCAGCATTTGCCGTCATGGCAGCTGCTTTGGCAGCAAATACCGGAGCGGCACCTGCAAGAATTGCCCTGGCCTGGTCAATCGTCAACCCGGTGGGGTTCATGCCGGCAGCACCGATGAGGCCCTGCATCTGAGCAACCTGAGCAGCTGATAATCCTAAAGCTGTACCGTTGGCAAGCAATTGTGATCCTGCACCTGCAGCACTGATCTGTCCCAGACCGGCAGCTGATGCGGTCATTCCGCCTGATACTGTGGAAAGAAATGTTGCGCCTGAAGTGAAGAACTCACTTGCCAGTACCATTCCGCCTGTGTATGAAGCACCAAAAGCAGGATAGTTGGTATTGATTTTAATATTTGTCAGTGAGCCCAGATAGGTGTTCGATGCGGTAACCAATCTTGCGCCAACTGCTAATGAAAGCATATCGTTGATTTTGTAACCAATATTCGCCTGATATCCAAGATAGGTAGATGATCCTTCAAAGTTGATATCTGCGGAATAAGCAGTGGTCGGAAGCTTCTGACTGGCCAATAAAGGGACCAGGTCTGCAATCGACATTTCAAATGATGGCAATCCTGCAGCATATTTTGCTCCACCGCCGCCACCGATCGGATTGAATCCGGCCGAAAATGAAAGTTTTCCAGTGTTGTAAGCTACATAAACACCCGGGAAAAAAGGTGCGCTGACTTTGCCAATGTACTCTTTTGGTGTACCTGAAAGGTAGGCGTAGTTGCTGACAATGGATTTTTCCTGTCCAACCGTCTGATTGTTCAATGAACAGAATAATCCATTGCCAAGTTTTGTCAAGCCTGCCGGATTATAATAAACAGCATCAATTGCGGTGGAGGCATTGCGACTTGAAAACCTCGTGAAACGCGCACTCTGATTGGTGTTTGTGACCAATCCACCTGCGAATAGACTACCGGCAATCATTGCTCCGGCAAAAAATGTCAAAATCTTTTTCATAGGTAAAAATTTAGGTTAAAATATTAGATTAGACTATTAGGTTCAATTTTGTGAATATAAAATCCCCCTGGTTGCCAACCGGGTTTAAACTTAGGGATATATTTCGATATTTCATACTATCGAAAATGTTACCTGATTAACAAAGCTTTGGAGTCACCCGTCACTTGTCACCTGTCACACTTCGCGGTCTGCGACGGGGTCCCCGCCTCCGCGGGGATGACAACTCTTCGAGGACAATTTCTAGAGCAGCCCCTTGGCGTGCTTCTCCCCAATCACCTTCAGCATATCAGCTGCCATTGTAGGAAGATCAAACTTAGGATTCCAGCCCCACTCAGCGCGGGCACAGCTGTCGTCCATCTGGTTAGGCCAGGAATTGGCTATGCATATTTTAACAGGATCCGGATCGTAGCTAATAACGAAACCCGGAATGTGCTTTTTGATTTCATTGGCGAGTATCTCGGGATCGAAACTCATAGCCGTAACATTGAATGAGTTGCGATGCTTAAGATTATTCGGATCGGCTTGCATCAGGTTGATGGCAGCATCGATTGCATCAGGCATATACATCATATCCAGGAATGTACCAGCCGGAAGCGGACAGGTAAACTTTCCTGTCTTGACAGCTGCGTAGAAAATTTCCACAGCGTAGTCAGTGGTACCTCCGCCTGGAAGCGTATCATTTGAGATGATTCCCGGAAAGCGCACTCCGCGTGTATCAACTCCATAACGTGTATTATAATAATCACATAATAGTTCCCCGGTTACTTTCGTTACGCCGTACATCGAAACCGGTCTCTGAATAGTATCCTGTGGTGTAAAATCAAGTGGCGTACTAGGGCCGAAAGCTCCGATCGAACTGGGAAAAAATACCGCACAATTATTTTCGCGGGCCACCTCAAGAACATTATATAATCCGTTAACCCCGATATTCCATGCCAAGGCAGGATTCTTCTCTCCGACAGCCGAAAGGACAGCTGCCAGGTGATAAATGGTATCAATATTATATTTCTTAACCAGTGCGTCGATCTCAGCCGGATTGGTAACATCCATCGTTTCCATCGGACCGGTCTCGGCCAGCGGACCCTCCGTGATAATGCGCTTGTCGCTCCCGATCACATTCTCGTTTCCGTAGCGCCTCCGTAATTCGAGGGTAAGTTCAGAGCCAATCTGGCCACCGCAACCGGTTAACAGGATTTTCTTCATAAGTGGTCCTAATATTCAGATAATTACAAAATGAAACTGTGTTGCTAAAAATAACAATTCCGGGCAAACTTCTCAATTTCCCGCCTCTTTATTAATGATAAAAATCACCTATTCTTATGTGCCTGAATCCATTGTATTTACTGCAAAGTTGGTAATTTTGCCCCGTCATCCTGATATAATTTTACAACCATGTACGAGAAGTTTCAACAGCATTTACAACATCAGTTAATCGAGATAGAATCAGCCGGTCTTTTCAAGAATGAACGCATTCTGGTGTCGGCACAAGGACCTGAAATCCGGACATCAGCCGGTCAGGAGGTATTGAATTTCTGCGCCAATAATTACCTCGGATTTTCAAATAACCCAAGATTGATAGCCGCCGCCAAAGCAGCTTTCGATTCCCACGGATACGGCATGTCGTCTGTCCGCTTTATCTGCGGCACCACTAATCTGCATAAAGAACTGGAAAAATCGATTTCTGATTTCTTCGGTACGGAAGATACCATCCTGTACGCTGCGGCTTTTGATGCCAACGGAGGAGTTTTTGAACCTTTGCTCACCGATGAGGATGCGATAATTTCGGATACTCTCAACCATGCCTCCATCATCGATGGTGTCCGCTTGTGCAAGGCCCAGCGGTTCCGCTATTCAAATGCCGATATGGAAGATCTGGAGGATCAGCTTCAGCAGGCCGCTCCCTGCCGGTATCGCCTTATCGTTACCGACGGAGTTTTCTCAATGGACGGCAATGTTCCGCCACTCGATAAGATCAAGGCCCTGGCCGATAAATATGATGCCATGATCATGGTCGACGAATCACATTCTGCCGGCGTAATCGGAAAAACCGGCCGGGGAACCACCGAACAGTTTAACCTTCGCGGCCAGGTTGAAATTATTACCGGCACCCTCGGCAAAGCTTTCGGTGGAGCTATCGGCGGATTTACCACCGGTAAAAAAGAAATTATCGGCATGTTGCGTCAGCGCTCCAGACCCTATCTGTTCTCAAATTCAATCCCCCCGGCTATTGCTGCAGCCGGAATTGAAGCTTTCAAAATCATGACCAGCTCTACCGAATTGCTCGATAAGCTCCATGAAAATCGCAGTTTTTTTGTTGAACAGATGACCCGTATCGGATATAAAATAAAGCCAACCCAGTCAGGCATTTGCGCTGTAATGCTCGGTGATGCAAAGCTATCTCAGGAAGTAGCATCACGACTGCTGACCGAAGGAATCTATGTCATCGGATTTTATTTTCCTGTTGTCCCGAAAGGGGAAGCCCGTATCCGGGTGCAACTCTCGGCCGCTCACACCCATCAACAACTTGAAAAAGTGGTGGAAGCTTTTGAGAAAGTCGGTCGCGACCTTCAGATTCTCTGATTGATCATTTAGTCAGCCATCCCCAATAAAGGAGCGTTTTTTTTGCAACGCGCTCACTGATCAGGCCGTACATTAAATTGTTCGGCCTTTTTACTGTTTTACATCATTGTCGAAGAGCAACTTTTTTTCTGAGTTTGATATGCCCCAATTCGATATTTTTAAGTCAGACTAACCATTAAACCTGACTTTCATGTCAAATATCGGATCTTATGAGGACCGTCTGAGGGATTTCAGCTGGTCGATTGCAGAAAAGGAACTCGGATACAATCCGGGGGATACCATTAACATCGGCTGGTATTGCACCGACCGAATCTGTCAACTTGGAAAAGCAGACAAAACAGCCCTGATCTGGGAAGGCCGCGAAGAGGACAATATGCGTAAATATACGTTCAATGATCTTCGCATTCTTACCAATACCTTCGGAACTTTCCTGAGGAATACCGGGCTTCGCGATGGCGACAGGATCTGCCTGTTCATGGATAAGGCGCCTGAACTTTATCTGGGTTTCCTGAGCATCCTGAAGATTGGCGCAGTGGCACAGCCGCTTTTCTCTGCTTTCGGCGATGATTCACTTTTTGTCAGATTGGAAAATGCAGGGACCAGAGCGATCATCACCTCCCGCAAGCATGCTTCGAAAGTTCAGAAAATCCTTGACAAGCTTCCTAATCTGGAATTTATCATTGTGGTGGATGATGATGGGAAAAAGCCACTGAAAAACAAGGAGATAGCATTTTCACTGGATAAAGCAACTCCGGTTGAAACCTTTGAATTCTTCCCGACAAAGGCAGAAAGCAATTCTGTATTACACTATACGTCAGGCACAACCGGCCAGCCAAAGGGAGTTAAACACGTTCACTCTTCACTGATATCGCAGTACATCACCGCCAAATGGGTACTTGATCTGCAGGATGATGATATTTATTGGTGTACCGCAGATCCGGGCTGGGTTACCGGCACAAGTTACGGAATCATCGGCGCATGGAGCCTGGGTATCACCCAATGCGTAAAAGATGCAGGATTTTCTGCTGAAACATGGTATCGGTTTATTGAAAAATATAAAATCACCATGTGGTATTCGGCACCTACCGCCATCCGGTCGTTGATGAAGGCCGGCGATGAAATTATTAAGCAGTTCGATCACAGCTCTTTACGCCACCTGGCCAGCGTTGGAGAACCACTTAATGCCGAAGCAGTTGTATGGTCGCAGAGAGTATTCGGATTGCCATTCCATGATACCTACTGGCAAACTGAAACCGGATCGATTATGATTACAAACTATCCGGGAATGAAAATCCGCCCGGGATCCATGGGTAAAGCATTCCCCGGACTCACGGCTGCACTTCTTAATCCGGATACTTTCGAACCGTTCGCTGAAGTCAACAAACCCGGTCTGATCGCTTTCCGATTTGACTGGCCGGCCCGCATGCGGACCTATTGGAATAATCAGGAAACTTTCGACAAAAAATTCAAGAATGGATGGTATATCACCGGCGACCGCTCCACAATTGATAAAGACGGATATTTCTGGTTCATTGGCCGTGACGATGACGTCATCAATACCGGCGGCCATCTGGTCAGCCCGTTCGAGGTGGAATCTGCCCTTCTTGAGCATGAAGCCGTTGCTGAATCTGCCGTCGTTTCAAAGCCCGATGAGATCAATATGGAGGTGGTGAAAGCATTTATCACCCTAAAGCCCGGCTTTGTTGCCAGTGATGAACTGGAGCTTGAAATCATGAACTTCATCCGCAAGAAACTATCCTCGATTGCCATGCCGCAGGAGATCGAATACATCGACCTGCTTCCGAAAACCAGAAGCGGCAAAATCATGCGCCGGGTACTCCACGCCAAAGAATGGGGCGAAGAGATCGGTGATATATCAACCTTGGAAAATGACTAAGCTGACAGCTGATTTTAGAGCTGTCAGCTTTTCTTCCATGCTGAC
>CAILAQ010000084.1 GCA_903832165.1 uncultured Bacteroidota bacterium
GATGCAGCATATGACAGCGAATAAACCTGCAATGATTGATTTCATGTTTTGGAGATTTGAATCCTTCCCGGTAAAATAACCATTTTAGAAAGAGGTTCAAACTGTCAGGCAGATAATTTGGGCATCGGTAACGGAAATTGACTGCTCATAGGCTTCATTCGCAATAAAAAAATCCTGAATTGCACTACCCACGCTTTTAAACAGGGTGATGTCCTCGGGAGTTTTACGGCCGGAAACGGCACCGGAAATCAGCTCTCCAAGTTCGCCGTTAATGTTGCCTTCGCATATGATTCCGGCTGTCAATGGAATTATCAGGTCGCCGGTCTCTTTCAGGCAGGCCAACCGATCATCAAGAAAAACCATTCCATTCCGCAGAATTTCCGGATCGATCTCATTCATATCCGGTTTATAAGAACCAATAGCGTTGATATGAACGCCCGGCTTGAGGTCGCTGATGCTAAAAAGCGGCTTCTGGCTTGGTGTTGCGGTACAAATAACATCAACCGTTTTCAGCACTTTAAGGTCGGGGTTGATCTGTACTTCAAATTTTCCACTAAGGTTCAATTCTTCGGCCAGTGCAATAGCTTTTTTCGGGGATTGGTCGAATAAATATACATTCCGGATGGGTCTTACCGCCAAAATTGCCTCCAGCTGTGTTAAGCCCTGTGCTCCGCAACCAAAGATTGCCACCGATGAGGCATCAGGATTTGCCAGGTATTGAGTTGCGATTCCGGATGCTGCTCCCGTTCTCAGCGCTGTAATATAATTACCGTCGGCAATGGAAATAATACTACCCGAGATCATATCAATCAAAAGAACTGTTCCTTTTATGGTGGGATTTTCGCTATTTTCATTCACATGTATCTGCGTCAGCAATTTTATGCTCAACCTGTTGTACCTGCTCATAAAAGCAGGTTTAAAGAAGATGGACATTTTATCATCGGGAGTCGACATAACTATGCGCTGTGGAATATAAGCCGATTTTTCCGAGAGGATACGGAAAGCCTCTTCCATAAGTGTAATAGCCTTAATCATCGGCACATGAGCTTTGATAAAGGAAGCATTCAGCACTTTCACTCCATTCTTCGCAGACAATCTATCGTCCATTGGGTCCTTATTAGGTTTTGAGAGCATTTAAAAGTAGAATAGATTTTGAATTCATGCCAACATCAACTTAACTTATGTGGCATTTATCTTAACCTTTTTAAAGGCTGATAAGATACAATCCAATTGTGGTAAAATTCTTTAATGTATTAGCTATTAATGGTACTAGTTTTAACACTGAATCTTTTCATCTGTTTTGGTTAAACATTTTAAGATTGGCAAAGAAAAGGCCGCATTGGAAAGGCGGCCTTTTTACTTAATTTTATCCTGAAATTAAAACGACCTGAGGTGAATCGCAATACTGCTGAAAAATTGAGCAATGCAGCTCAAACAAAGCACAACAAATCCCTGGTATTAAGATCTGTCTGGAAGCACAACGCGATGTCGCGGCTTGAAATCAGCCGGATCAGCGGACTGAGTACAGCCACGGTTTCGCGGCTTGTTGATTCCCTGATTCAGGATGAGCTGCTGGTTGAAAGCCAGCCAAAGGCAACACCCAAGGGACGTCCGATGAAGCCCGTAAGATTTAACGGAAAGGGGCATTACCTCATTGGGATCGACCTTGGCACAACCTATATCAGAGGGGTATTGACCAACCTTGCCATTGAACCGATCAAGGAGATTGAGGTTGTTACCGAATCAGGCAAAGATCCCGAATACGTTTTGAAAAAGGTTGCGCAGGTAATCATGAATCTGGCCAACACCAACCTGATTGATCCGAAAAAGATCATCGGTGTCGGGATTGCGGTTGCCGGGATTATCAATCTGAATACCGGGATCGTTGAATACTCTCCGGCTTTCAACTGGAGGAATATAGAACTGAGGGAATTCATGAATTCGCATGTCCCCTACCCTGTTTATTTCGATAACGTTAGCAGGGCCATGGCATTAGGTGAGATTACCTTTGGCAATGGTCCGGGATTCGACGATTTGATCTGTGTCAACGTCGGGTACGGTATTGGTGCCGGAATAGTGATCGGAAAGAAATTATTTTACGGGACAGATGGCATGGCCGGGGAATTCGGGCACATGCCGGTGAGAGGAGATGAACAGGTATTTTGTACCTGTGGCAAGAAAAATTGCTTAACAGCTTATGCTTCGGGAGATGCGATCGCTCAAAGGGCGAAAATCAGGTTACTGACCCATACAACAAGCATCCTTAATGAGATTCCTGCCGGTGAGCTCAACGCCAAGCATGTTGTAGAAGCAGCCAGGCAGGGAGATCCCCTGGCAAAGGAAGTATTTACGGAAGCTATGGGTTATCTTGGCCGGGCCATTGCCGGGTTATTGAACATCTTTAATCCTCAGGCCATTATATTAGCCGGTGGTGTGAGTTTAAGCGGAAATATATTCTGGGACACGTTAAAGCCGGTCATCGAGGAGAATGTTTTCGACCACAGATCGACCAAATATAGTATCCTTCCATCCAGTCATCCTAACCAATCGGCTATTTATGGAGCCCTTGCCATGGTGCTTCAGGAGATCCTCAACCTCAGCCTTACCATCCGGAAACATTAGCCCGTGGCGGCCTTGAGCCATTCTGCTATCAGGTTGTTTAAAAATAATTCCCATTTAATTTTGTAATGAAATTAAAAAGAACCTATATTTGGAATATAGATTTTATAGTACTGTATATAAAATTATTAGATAATGAGAGAAATGGATCCGATTTGTTTCAAGGTGCCGCGACTGCACGAAGAAACAGTAAGAGTTGAGTCATGGGATCTCCCTTTCTTTTATGATTCGGTTCATTACCATGAGGAGTGCCAGTTGACTTATATACTGGAGGGGCGCGGGCTGGTGATGGTTGTAGACAAACTGGAAGAATTCCATGAGGGCGACCTCCTTCTTATCGGCAAAAACACTCCGCATGTATTATTGCACGACAAGAAGTATTATGATGAACACAGCGTATTGCATGTCAGGGCGATTTCTGTGTTCTTCTCCAAGGACACCTTTCACCAGGTTTTCAACCTGTTCCCTGAAACGGCAAAGATTGAAGAGTTTCTTGAGCAGGCTCATTTTGGTATCAGAATTAAAAACAATGAGGCCAGAAGAATCGGTGATGAATTAAAACAGCTGGTCAAACTAAGGCAGGTACCCCGGATCATTCTATTCATGAAGATTCTGGATCAGATTTCGAGAAAATTGGAGTTTGATTTCATTTCCTCCAGCATTCCTCACGTTAACGACCGAGAGGACAATCTTAAGCTTCAAAAGATTTTCGATTATATCACCAAGAATTATGAAAAGCGGATAACCCTTCAGGATGTTGCCCGTTTGATTAATCTTACTCCAACCGCATTCTGCAGGTTTTTCAAATTACGAACGAACAAAACATTCTCACAGTTCCTTATCGAGGTGAGGATCAATCAGGCGTGCAAGATGTTGTCC
>CAILAQ010000085.1 GCA_903832165.1 uncultured Bacteroidota bacterium
AGTGTTTTGAATCTGAACATTGGGATCATTGGGCTTTGGCAGGTTTTCCTTTGAATATGCAGAAGGCATGACGAAACTCATCGTGGAAACAGAATCACTAATCGCCATTTGAACAGGTGTGGTCATTGAAATTTTCGTATTGGCCGCATTGCCGCCAAAGATATAGCCTGCAAGTCTCTGAAATCCGGGGCCCGAAAGATCCCTGTAAGTTTTTGCAGTAGAACTAATTGTAGCAATTGTGGCAGAGGGATAAAACCTGATCTCAAAATTCTTGTACTTGCTAACCAGTGAATGTTTTTGTTCTTCAGTTCTATTTATTGGCATAATAACAAAAGATTGAAATAAAATGAAAATTGCAATAGAAACCACAGCAACTATGAATAATACTTTCATTCTCATCAGAAATATAATTTTAACAATGATTAAACAGCCAACTTGCCACTATGTTCAGGAATTCAAAACTTTATATATTCCAAACAGCCCGAAAAGCTGTAATGGATGTAAATATTGCATCTAAGTCCGATTTGACCTGTACCTTTAGATCGGTATGCAGGTTGCTAATCAACTATCAATGATTAATAAAATGTCTAAAAGAAACGTATTTATTATTCTGTTCGGAATATTCTCCTTACATCTTTACCCACAGCAAAATAGCGTCGGTGTCAGTAAGGATCCATGGATTGAGTATAAAGAGCTGAGTGAAAATTCAGTATTCAGAAATCTCCAATGGAATGGTATTGGCCCTAAATCAATAGGTGGCCATATTGCACGGCTAACATCGATTCCGGGCAAAAGCGATATCATATTTGCAATATCCGGCTGGAACTCCGTTGCCGTATGGAAAACCACCGACGGCGGATTTACCTGGAAACCCGTTCTGGAAAAAGGAGCAGAGCATTTTGGTTCAATAGCTATTGCACCCTCCAACTCTGATATTGTCTGGGTAGGATCCAAAGAAGATGGCAACCCCAAAATAAAAAATGGCAAGGGGGAAGGAATATTTAAATCAGCTGACTGTGGCGAAACCTGGTCCAACATGGGATTAAAGGAATTGCCGAATATTACCGGTATAGCCATTCATCCCACAAATCCCGGTATCGTTTATGCAGCGGGTCCGGGATACGGTAACGGCATTAATCCCGGTGGCGTTTTTAAAACCATCGATGGCGGCCGGAAATGGACAAAGCTTCTCGCAGTTGATTCCTTGCACACTATCGATAATATTTTGATGGATCCCTTAAATAATAAGATTTTGTATGCATGGTCTCTCCGAAAAGGCAACAAAAAACAAATTCAGCTGCTTAAGACCGATAATGAAGGAGCAGCCTGGAAACTGATCATGAAGGGACTGCCCCCCATTGATAGCATCAGGGAAGTTGGGTTGGACCTGTCCGCATCAAATCCAAAAATAGTATATGCACTGATTAAACATGTGGTTCCTTCAGCCGATACCGCAAAAAAGGAGGAAACAAAAATTGATATTTTCAGGTCAGCGGACAGGGGTGAAAACTGGACCAAATCCGGCGAGCAGAAAGTTGATTTCGGTTACATGGTCATAAAAGTCTCACCTGTCAACGAGAACGAATTGTATCTTGGATCGGTTCATGTATGGCATTCAACTGACGGGGGCAAAACATTAAAGAGAATTGCTGATCATGTTTTCCATATTTATCCCAACCCCGGTACATTCATGCACCTCGATCAGATGGACCTCTGGATTGATCCCCTGAATACCAACACCTTAATTCTTGGAAATGATGGCGGCGTATACCGCTCGGCGGACAAAGGGGTCAACTGGTTGCATATGAACAGTTTTCCTATCGGCGAGTTTTATTATCTCGCAACAAATAAGGAAGAGCCTGTGGAAGTGTATGGAGGTAATCAGGATAATTCCTCAGTCTGGGGTCCGGGAGATGTTAATCTGCTCGACGGATTTCCTGATCACTGGAACCAGGTTCGGATGGATCAGTGGTCGGGAGGTGATGGTTTCTTTACCCATCCGGTTTCTTCGGAGCCCGATTTATTTTATTTCTCTTACCAGAATGGTGAAATCGAAAGGAAAAATGTTGCAACACATGAATCAAAAGGAATCAGCCCGGAATTTAAAGGAGAAAAACTGAAACGGGCATGGAGCACCCCCATTCTCGTCTCTGTGTTTAACCCTTCCGTATTGATATATGGCGCCAATCATATAATGAAATCGGTTAACCGGGGCGATTCATGGACTTCCATAAGTGATGACATCACTGTTTTAAAAGATGACAAAAAATCGGGAGGCGACGTGATATCTTTGGCTGAATCTCCCAAATTCGAAGGATTGCTATATGCCGGAACCTCGAAAGGCCTGGTATGGTGTACGAAAAATGGCGGAGGGTCATGGAAGAATATTTCAGCCGGCTTACCGGAAGGTATAATCAGCTCCATCGCCGTATCAAAATATGATTCCTCGCTGGTTTATGTTGCTGTAGGAGGAAAAAGGGCCGGCATCTTCAAAACAAATATTTATGCATCATCCGATTACGGGGAATCATGGAAATCCATATCCTCAAATGTTTCATCCGATCCGGTAAATAAAATTCTCGAGGACACCCGGGATGGCCGTATTCTTTATGCAGGTACGGATAAGGGTGTATATGTGACTCTCGACAAGGGGGGCAATTGGCATTCATTATCCAATAATCTGCCTTCCTGTGCTGTAAATGACATGGTTATACATGAAAAGGCCGATATGCTTATTGTGGGTACCTATGGCAGAGGGATCTATTCTGCCGATATAAAATGCTTACGTGAATTTCTCACCGACTCGGTTGCCGCAAAGGATTATTACCTGTTTGATATCAAGCCGGCCCGGGAGATTTTTGAAAGACCAAACCGGGTTCGGAAGGCAATAATCTCATTCTATGTTAAAGAAAACGTCAATGAGAATATTTTGATCAATATCCTTAACAAGGCAGATAGTATCCTGTATACTTTTAAACCCGCTGTGAATAAAGGATTTAATCAATTAACCTGGGATTTGAGACTCAAAGATCCGGTGATTAATTCTAAGTATTACAATATTTTAGGTGAGTTCCTGTGGGAGGGTAAATACAAAGTGCAAATGGTGGCTGGAAAGAAAACTATCGCAACGAAAGAAATGATTGTTGATAAGTACATTAACTGAGAATCGAGTTAGCGACTCGCTGAAGTCAATTATCACCACATTTCCTGATTTTGTAAATTAATATAACGTTGTTTACGTATTATGTAAACTATTTCATATTTTTGTTGCATGAAGATTGTAGATATGTCAACAGGAAAAGAATATCTTGCTGAAATATTACCTATTGAAAGTGAGGATTTTA
The DNA here is from genome assembly GCA_903832165.1 of uncultured Bacteroidota bacterium. Lineage (GTDB taxonomy): Bacteria > Bacteroidota > Bacteroidia > Bacteroidales > UBA12481 > UBA12481. The sequence goes on from CAILAQ010000085.1 coordinate 3,345, forward strand.
AGTCACTGTTGAAAGTGAGGTATTTTTTTGATTGGAGCACTGAAGGGGAACGGGAAGTATACAAATTACAGATGACAGGTTCAAGTGATATTCTGGGGCTTATCTCATTAGAGAGAATTCCGCATGAGTGGAGGATACATATCAGACTTCTTACCGTTTCCAAAGAAAATAAAGGAAAGGGAAAGAGGTTTGATAAAATAGCAGGAAATTTAATTACGCATGTGGCGAAAATTGCTGTACTTGAATTTGGAGAACTTGCCTGTGTTTCACTTAAACCCAAATCTCAAATTGCCCAACATTATATCGATAAATATAAAATGAATGTAACAGGCGTGACTTTAAGTTTAGAAGTGCCAGAAATATTGGACTTAATTAATTTATACGACCATGACTAATAAAATAAATAAAAATAAACTTGAAGATGCTGAGTATGGCGTAGATTCAAGATATAATTCTGATAATGAACATTATACGGATGCCACAGCTTTAATGGAAGCTCGTTTAATGAGAATGAGGAATTTATCTAAGGATCAAATTCTTCGAGCTAAACTCTTACAGCTGAAGTTGAAAATGGAAGAATATCTTAAAAATCCTGTTTATGATAACCGCAATTATTTTTCGGAATTCTTAGAATCATACGTAGATACAATTTACTCTAAGAGGAGTGCTTTTGCGAAAGATATTGATATTGCACCTGTGAGTTTAAGTCAAGTAATAAACAATCATAGAGAACCTAAAGAAGATTTCATAATGAGGTTAATGATACATTCAGAAATGGTATATAAGAATGTATGTGAATTTCATAAAAAAACTTGGTGCCAAGTTTTTTATCAAGAAAAAATTTGCGATACGATGTCTCGTCAGGAAAAACGGATACCTGAAATTGAAAAGCATGTTAGGTTAAGTGAATCAATATTAGAATAATACTGAGGTGGAGCCGTCATTGCGGACTTG
>CAILAQ010000086.1 GCA_903832165.1 uncultured Bacteroidota bacterium
ATCACATATTCAATGCCCTGACTCAATAATATCTTAGCTGCCTCTGCTGCACTTTCAAAACCATCAACCGGTATCAGTGCAATCCCCGGGAATTTCCTTCCCGAAGCTTCAAAATCCAGTATCTGAACAGAGTCCGTATCAACGCCAGCTTCCCGGACCCACATGAAATGTACCTCCCAAAGTAAGCTCACCCGGTCCTAAAAGCCGCTCTACACCTAACCCGATGAGATCCGTATTCAGTCCTCCGGGTACGATAATCTGCAAATCTTCATTCATCCCCTAAAAATATCAATGAAATCTGATAAATTTCACAGCTAAACCAATTTCCTATGAACATCAATTGGATTGATCTGTCGATTGTGGGCGTTTACCTCGTGATGATAGCGATGGTAGGATTTGTGATCCGCAAGAAAGCCTCGTCCGGCGTGGAGAATTATTTCCTCGCCGGTCGAAATTTGCCCTGGTGGGTGCTTGGGGTCGCCGGATGCTCCAGTTATATCGATATTGCCGGTACCATGGCCCTGGTGGGTGCTTTGTTCTATCTGGGTCTGAAAACAGTATGGATGACCAACATTTTCTGGGGATGGTTCATCATGGCCGGCTATATGGCTTTCCAGGCAAAATGGATCCGCCGCTCGGGCGTCATGTCGTTTGCCGAATGGAATGAAACGCGCTTCGGCAAGGACCGCGACGCTGAAATGGCCCGTTTGGCTTCAGCCATTTTTCTTCTGGTACTGATGATATTCAACCTCGTATACATGGCTGTCGGCATCGGGAAATTTGCCGAAGATGTGTTTCCGCTGACCCGCTGGCAATCAACCCTGATAGTATTCGGAGTGGTGGGTATCTATGTAACCCTTGGTGGATTTTACGGAGTCGTTATCACGGATATCATCCAAACCGTTTTAATTTTGGCCGGTGCTGTAATCATGATTGTCATGATATTCAGTGGGGGAATCGGTACCGATCTGGCTGCTTCGAAACCTGAGGGATGGAGCTCACTGGCCCTCAACTGGCATCTCTGGCCCGGCTATGTGGATTCTGCGCCGGCGGCATACCAGCATTTTAGCCTCTTTGGCCCGCTGATGATCATAGGATTCGGCTGGATGTTATTCCGCGTATTGGCCGGCCCGAATGTATGGGACTTCCAGTTCTTCCTCACCACCCGTTCACCTCGTGATGCCGCCATGGCAGGAGGTTTGTGGACCGCCATGTTCATGCTTCGCTGGATTATTGCTATCGCATTTCTCCTTCTTGGAATATCCTTTTTGGGCAGCACGGAAACCATCGACAGTGAAAAGATTTTGCCAATGGTGATCTCCCGTCTGCCGGTCGGCATCAGCGGACTCTTCCTGGCGGTCATGCTGGCGGCGCTAATGTCGTCGCTTAATGCCATGGTAAACGTTACAGCAAATGTGGTAACCAATGACATTCTTAAACGTTACTTTTTCAAAAATTTACCTGAAAAAAAAGTAGTTCGAATGGGTCAGCTGGCTTCTATTGTTGCTCTCTTACTGGGATTTGTATTCAGCCTCTCCATTAATAACGTCATCTCTGCCTGGGAAACAATGATTTTCGTGGTCGTTACGATGATCCTCGTTCCCGCAACCATGCGCTGGCACTGGTGGCGCTTCAGCGGCAAAGCTTTCGTCTGGAGCATGATCTGCACGGCTGCTTTCATAGCCCTCCAGAAAATATTCTTTGGATCGATATCCAGCACCAACTCCCTTGGAATTAATACGTTCGCAAGCCTTCTGATCACTATTGCCATCGGTTTTATTTTCAAGCCTACCGACAAGCAGGTACTGGTGAAATTCTACAGCAAGGTGAAACCATTCGGATTCTGGGGGCCGATACGCAAAGAATCTGTTGCGCAGGGACTGATGAAAGCCAACGACCGGGAGCCGATGTGGGATGCCATCAACGGTCTGATCGCCCCGGTATTCCAGTTTATTATTGCCCTGCTGCCGTTCTATCTGTTCCTCCGCAGGTGGCCGCAATTCTGGCTCACGGCTGCCCTTCTGGCCGGCGTAACGCTCGTGTTGTATTTTACCTGGTATAAAAATCTTCCTTCAAAAGATGAAAAATAGGGTTCACCTGATATGCAATGCACACCTCGATCCGGTCTGGCAGTGGCGCTGGACGGAAGGCTGCTCTGAGGCAATCGCCACTTTCCGCAATGCCGTGGAAATAATTCATGAATATCCCGAGCTGATATTCAATCATAATGAAGCCATTCTTTATCAGTGGGTCAAAAAATATGATACCCGGCTGTTTAATGAAATTCGCGATTTGGTTACTAAAAACCGCTGGTTCATAGCCGGAGGCTGGTTTCTGCAGCCGGACGTGAACCTCCCGCCCTATGAAAATCTGGTCAGGCACATCCGTATCGGCAGGGAGTTTTTCAAGGGTGAATTCGGCGTCGAACCCAAAGTTGCTTACAATTTTGATTCCTTCGGCCATACCGCAGGCATGCCAAAACTACTCTGCGATTTTGGCTATGAATTTTATGTCCACCAGCGGCCCGAACAGGAATTCATGCCGCTGCCCGACAGCCTCTATCAGTGGAAAGGATTGCATGGCGCCACCATTCCGGCTTACCGCATTGAGATCGGACTCTACCACAGCGAGCGAAAAAATATCACGCAAAGACTTACCGAAGCTACGGATCTTGCACTCAAACTTAACCGCGATGTTGCTATGTTCTGGGGGCTCGGCAACCATGGAGGAGGTGCTACCCGCATCGATCTCGACCGGATACGTGAATTCACGGCCGGAGAGCAGCGCGTGGAATTTATGCACAGCACCACCGACCGGTTTTATGAAGCCATCAAGCCACTGATCCCTGATTTGCCGGTGTATGAAGGCAGTCTGCAAAGGGTTTTCACCGGTTGCTACACCTCTTTGTCGCGTATAAAGCGAAAAGCAATCGAAGCCAGCGGTGCGGTTATCCAGGCGGAGCGATTAGCCGTAGAGACAGATAATTATCTGTCTCTACACGACATCTGGCAAGATATTCTCTTCAACGACTTTCACGATATCCTGCCCGGTTCCTGCACCGAGCCGGCTGAGCAGGATGCGCTCGACCTGTATGGCCGTGCGATGGAAAATATCCGGCGGCTGAACATGCAGTCTATAACCTCAATCAATCAATCGGTCGCACCCATAAAAGCTCATATCCCGGTTACTGTGTTCAATTCAAATGCCGGACTCACCACCATGCCGGTGGAATTTGAGTGCATGAGCGATTATCGTCCGTTCTGGGAAGGTGATTGGACCCTGAAACTTTTCGACCACGGAGGCAACGAAATCGCCTGTCAGGAAGAACAGCCCGATGCCCGGTTACCCTTCCATCGCTGGCGCCGAAAAATCAGTTTCTTAGCAAAAGACCTTACTCCAGGCGTTCACCACTACTATCTGCAACCAGTAGAAACCTCCCCCAACCCCTTCAGAAGCCAAAGTACCTCCCCCAACCCCCTCCTTAAAAATGAGGGGGCTCATGAAACTTCATGCTCACTTGAATCTCCCACTTCGGAATTCAGAATTCTAAATTCGAATCTCAACCCTCATAATTTGTCCTTCCTCGTCCTTCTTGATGGTGCCGATTCCTGGGGCACCAATGCTTTCTCTTACCGCGATCTCGCCGGCAAGTTTGAGCCGGAACACCCGGAGCGTATTATTGAGGCAGGACCGATACGCAATATATATGAGTCGAATCTGACCTTTCACCACAGCAAAATAACCGTTCAACGTATCTGCTATGCTGATTGGCCCGTAACGGAATATAAGATCAGAATCCAGTGGAACGAAGAGCAAAAACGTTTGAAACTGGCCATTCCCGTTCCCGTTGAAAACGCAAAACTCACCGCCCAGATTGCCGGCGGCTCCGAGAACTTTCCACCCGACTCTCAGGAACACGTCCACGGCACCTGGCTCTCTCTTGGGGTTCCCGATACCCGATACCCGATACCCGATACCCTTCCTCCTGATACCCGATACCCGACACCTGATACCCTTCTTCGTCTCGCCCACAACGGCCTGCGTGGTTTCGATTACGACGGCAGGGAAGTGCGATTATCGATCCTCCGCAGCGCCGCATTCTGCCATGAACAGGGATATAATCTTGACAACGGGCGCGCGCATAAATTCATGGATATGGGAATTCATGAGGTTCGACTGGCTATCTGGGAGCAAGGCCCCGATCCGGATGCGGTCTCGGAATGGCTCAATGCTCCTCCATTGGTCTGGCCACATCTACCTATCGGTTAAAATATTTTACCTTTATTAAAATTTCTAGAAATGCAAAGATTACCTCGTACTTCCGTCAGATTAGCAATCACTGCCATCCTGCTCATCGGCCAGCTTTCATTTGCCCAAAACACGAAACCATCGGTCCAGGTCAACAGGCTTCGGGTTGAATATCAGACTAATCCTGTAGGAATAGATATTCTCCAACCCCGATTCAGCTGGGAGATAAAAGCCAATATCCGCAACATTATGCAAGTAGCTTACGAGGTTCGTATTGGCCTTAATTCCGATAAACTGAAATCCGGCAGCCAGTTGTTCTGGACCAGCGGGAAAGTGCAATCCGATGAAAGTAACCAGCTCGTCTACAATGGCCCTGCCCTTGAAGCGGGAAAAAGATATTATTGGACTGTAAAAGTATGGGACAACCAAAACCATGTAACCGACTGGTCGCCCGCAGCATTCTGGGAAATGGGATTATTAAAGGCTGCCGACTGGAAGGCCGCGTGGATTGAGCCGGTGATGACTCCCGATGCCAAGGCCGCGGAGCCCTGCCCGCTGATCCGCAAAACATTCAACCTTGATAAAATTGTGCGGTCGGCCAGATTGTATATCACCTCTCACGGATTGTACCAACTGGAAATAAATGGCGCCAAGCCGAACGACTGGCTGTTTACACCAGGTTGGACCAGCTACAATAAACATCTGCAGTATCAGACCTATGACCTTACGAAACTGCTGAAAAAGGGCGATAATGCCATCGGCGTAACTCTCGGTAACGGTTGGTACCGCGGCGATATAGGCTGGAGCAGACAGAGCAATTTTTATGGAAAGCAGCTGGGCCTGCTGGCACAGCTGGAAGTGGAATATACTGATGGCACAAAGGCAATCATAGTAACCGATAAAACCTGGAAATTCGCCACCAGTCCAATTCTGATGGCCGAAATCTATCATGGTGAAAAATATGATGCCCGCCTGGAAATTCCGGGTTGGAGCACTTCAGCTTTCATCGAAAATAATTGGAAACCCGTTGCTGTAAAGGAATACAGCCTGGATAACCTTTCAGCGCAGAACGGCCCGATGGTCAGACGAATGGTCGAGCTTACCCCGATAAAAATCTTTACCGCTCCCAATGGCGACACTCTGGTTGATATGGGCCAAAACATGGTGGGCTGGATTAAGCTGAAAGTTTCCGGTAATGCAGGACGCAAAATTACCCTCCGCCATTTCGAGGTCCTCGACAAGGAAGGCAATCTCTATTATGATAATATCCGCGCGGCTAAACAGTTGATTGAATTTACTCTGAAAGGTAATGGCGATGAGGTTTTCGAACCGCATTTCACTTTCCAGGGATTCCGTTACGTGAAGGTTTCGGGCTTTGCCAAAATGCCTGAAACCAATAATATTACCGGTATTGTTATCCATTCCGATATGGACCGTACGGGTGAATTTTCCTGCTCCGATCCTATGGTGAATCAGCTGCAGCATAATATTCAGTGGGGTCAGATGGGAAATTTCCTGGATGTACCAACAGATTGTCCGCAGCGCGATGAACGCCTCGGCTGGACCGGCGATGCACAGGTCTTTTCCCCGACGGCATGCTTCAACCGCGATGCCGCGACATTCTATTCCAAATGGCTGAAGGACCTGGCATTTGATCAGTCACCCGATGGCCGTATTCCCGACGTTATCCCGAATATCCTGGGACCGGGAGGATCAACCGGATGGGCCGATGCAGGTATAATCGTTCCATGGACTGTGTACCGCCAGTATGGTGACAAGCGTATACTCGAGCGTCAATACTCTTCGATGAAAGCGTGGGTAAACTATATGAAAACCCAATCAGGCTCTAAATTCCTTTGGACCAATGGAAATCACTACGGCGACTGGCTTGCATTTGCCACCACTGACAGCGATTATCCCGGAGCCACCACCGATAAGGATCTTATCGCCACTGCCTACTTTGCCTGGACTTCAAAACTGATGAGCCGGATTGCTGCAATCCTCAATAAACCTGAAGACGCTGCAGCTTATAAGGAGCTCTTCAACAAAGTCAGGGCTGCTTACCAGAAGGAATACGTAACCCCGAACGGCCGGCTTACTTCGAATACGCAAACTGCCTACGTAATTTCACTGGCTTTCGGGCTGGTGCCAGATGCACAGCGCGACAGTGTTGCCGCCCGCCTTGCCCGGGATGTCAAAAAATTCGGCCATATCACCGCAGGATTTATCGGTTCAGCACTGGTAAATCCCATCTTATCTGAATTCGGATATGATGACCTGGCTTATATGTTGCTCATGCGCAAGGATTATCCGGGATACCTCTATCCGATTACCAAAGGCGCCACCACCATCTGGGAGCGCTGGGACGGTATCAAACCCGACGGCAGTTTTCAGGATGCCGGGATGAACTCCTTTAACCATTATGCTTATGGCGCCATTGGAAACTGGATGTACAAAACTGTTGCCGGATTGCAGGAAGATCCCGAGCTGCCCGCCTATAAAAAAATCATCATCCGTCCGGTTCCGGGCGGTGGACTAACCTGGGCCAAAGCTGAACATCAATCTATATTCGGATTGATAAAATCGGAATGGAAAACAGAAAATAAAACTATGACCATGAATGTCACCATTCCCGCCAATACCACTGCCGATGTTTATATCAAAACAACTAACCATGAGCAAGTTACCGAAAGCAGCAAACCGGTTTCCTCTTTACCCGGAATAAAATACCTCCGGATGGATAAAGGCTTCGCCGTTTTCAGCATCGGCTCCGGCTCCTATGAATTTGCAATTAAAGAATCGTAACACGTTACACGAGACCCGAAGAAGAAGATCGATGGACGAAACAAAACGATTAAAGACCAATGATGAAGACCAGGACCAATTTTGAATGATGAAATCACAAGATCAAATGAGCTCGGAGCTACCATATGCTCTGAAGTTACCTGATCCTGATATTTCGAAATTCAACACTGGCCTTCGTATCTCTAACTTCAAACCCGATACCCGACACCCGACACCTGATACCCCATACCCATGGAACCCTACATCGAAATCCAAAACCTGAGCAAGCACTACGGCACGATCAAAGCCGTCGACGGCCTGTCGATGCGGGTGCTTCCGGGTGACATTTATGGTTTTCTCGGACCAAATGGCTCCGGAAAAAGCACCACCATCCGGATGCTGCTTTCCCTGATCCGTCCAACCAACGGGCAGATTATGCTTTTTGGCCAGGACCTGGCAACGGACCGGTTTAAAACACTTAGCCGCATCGGTGCCCTGATCGAGAAACCTGATTTCTATAATTATCTGTCGGCCAGGAAAAATCTTGAAATACTGGGTAAGCTTTCGAATATTACTAACCTCAATTCACGCGTTGATGAGGTGCTGGATATCGTCGGCCTCCTTCCAAGGGCAACCAGTATCGTCAGAACATATTCCCTCGGAATGAAACAACGGCTCGGGATCGCCCAGGCCCTGCTCCACAAGCCCGATCTGATTGTTCTCGATGAACCCACTAACGGACTGGACCCACAGGGACAAAAAGAAATCCGCGACCTGATACAATCATTGAATCGCGATAATAATATCACCATCCTGATATCAAGCCACATATTGTATGAGATTGAACAGATCGCCAACCGGATGGTCATTATTGATAAAGGGAAAGCGCTCGTGGAAGGCAATGTTCAGGAACTCGTTAATACACAGGACAGGCAGGTTGCCTTTGTGGTCGGCGATACTGCCGCCGGCCTGAAATTGCTCGGCAGCACAGCCTGGGAAGGCAAAGTCATAAAAAGCGATGATGAAAGAATCTGTTTTAAAATCAATAAGGATGAAATACCTCATCTCAATGCTTTTATGGTAGAAAATAAAATGCAGATATTTGCCGTGGAAACAGTAAGGTCGTTGGAAGATTTCTTTTTACAACTTACTTATGATGAGAAAGTTAATTAGCATCGAGCTGTTTAAAATATTCAGCAAGCCCAGAACCTATATCGGATTTGGTGCCATTATTATTATCGTCCTCGCCCTGGAATTCGGAATTCTTCTCCAGGGTGACAATATAATGGGCATCATCATCGCCAATATC
>CAILAQ010000087.1 GCA_903832165.1 uncultured Bacteroidota bacterium
CCGGCTCCATTACCACGTTGATTTCATTGCGGTCCCAATACGATCATATAAACATTATCATAGCATTGGTTATGAACATGGTTGTTGTATGGGTGGTTTTGAAGGCTACCTATCGGTTCGAGAGATTTCTGGGACCAACCGGATTGATGATTTTGAAAAAGTTTTTCGGGATAATCCTGCTCGCAATCGCGATCAAGCTCTTTGTGGCTAATACAGGAATCAAGATTGGCGTTGTTCACTGAAAAATCAGCAGTTCAACCCTGACCGGAAATGATCAACCCAGATCAGACAGTTTCGACAGAAGTCGCATATCGATTATCTCCAGCTCCTTACCATCCAGATTGATAATATTCTCATTCCTGAGTTCTGTCAGCAGTCTCACCGTATTCTCTTCTGATATTCCACTGAGGCTGCCCAGGTCCTTTCGGGTAATCGGTAAGGTAAATTTTGGTCCGCCGTAAAACTCCGACAAATAGATCAGGCTTTCCGCTACCCTACCCCGGATATTCTTCTGATTCAGTGTGATAATTTTTTTCATGATCATGGAAACCGACCGACCGAATGCCTGGTTGAGTTTTAGAAGCAGGCCATGATCTTCCAAATAAAGTTGCTTTACAAAATCAAGGTCCACCATGCAAACTCTGGCATCTTCCAGAGCCGTGACTGAATACGAATAATGAACGCTTTCGAAAAAAGAGAGCAATCCGATGTAGGAAGGGGGTTTCATCAGGTAAAGGATGATATTTCGTTCGTTTATCCCCTCGATATAAAGTTTGGCGGTTCCTTCAACAAGATAGATAGCATGGGTGACAGGGCTCCCCTGTTTGCAGATTTTTTCGTGCCGCTTGAAAATGGCGTGAATGGCCCTGGCTTCTGAAAATGACTGGCCTGATTGTCTGATTGCTATAGACAAATCGCACTTAAGCGGACAATCCTGACAGGAAACCTTACTGGAAACTTTCATTTACACGTGTTTTTTCAAATTTACCTGATTTTTTTAAGGTTTTATGGTCAACCTGAATTGTATTTTTGCCGTGAATTCTTTAACAACAACCCGATGAAAAGTCTCAGTTCCTTTCCGCTCCTAACCATTATCCTCCTATCCTGTCCTGTCAGTTGGGCAAAAAGTCAGGAGGCATCCAAAGCTCCGGCGTTCGGGTTAAAATTATCAGGATATTTAAAGACTGATGTCATTTATGATACGAGGCAATCCTCGGCATCCAACGGATTGCGGGAAGGACATTTTTACCTGTATCCGGATAACGTGTTAAATTGTTTGGATTCGATGGATATGAATGCCAGTCCTTCTTTCCATATACTCAGCATCCAAACCAGGCTTCATGCCGATATCAGCGGTCCGGATGCTTTTGGCGCCAAAACTTCAGGAGTTCTGGAAGCAGAGTTTTTCGGAACCAGCGAAGCCGACCTGAACGGATTCAGATTGCGCCATGCGTTTACTAAACTCGATTGGACAAACACTTCGCTGCTGATCGGGCAGGCATGGCATCCGATCTTCCCGACAGAATGTTTTCCCGGGACAATTAGTTTCAATACCGGTGCTCCATTTACCCCGTTTGCCCGTAATCCGCAAATTAAGCTTACGCAGAAATTCGGGAAGATAAGTGCTATCCTGACCACTTATTCCGAGCGGGATTTCATGGGAACCGGTGAGGACGGCACCAGCAATAAATACTTGAAAAATAGCGGATTGCCAAGTATGAACCTGCAATTACGTGCTCAGCTGGCCAAGACCGGACTTCTTTTTGCAGGACTCGATTTTAAAACCATTCGCCCGGAGCTCAAAACTGCCGCTGACTATCATACTGATGAAAACCTGCAAAGCCTGTGCGGGTTTGTCACACTGAACTTCAAAACCAAACCGGTAACATTTACCGCAATGGCAGCTTTCATGCAAAATGCAACCGATATGCTGATGATTGGAGGCTATGCTGTAGCCGAAGTTATCGATCCGGTGAAAGCAATAAAAACTTACACGAACCTGAACACTTTTTCCAGTTGGTTTGATATTACGACCAACGGTACCAAGTTCCAGGCCGGATTATTTGGTGGATACAGTAAAAATCTCGGAGCCGGAAGAACGATTGCCGGTCCGGAATTCGGCAGGGGAACCAACATCGATTACCTGCTCCGAATTTCGCCCAGAGTCCAGCTTATCAGCGGCAAAACAACATTTGCCGGAGAGATCGAAACCACCACTGCCGCCTATGGCACCATTCAGGCCGATGGATCAGTGAGTAATGCCAGGCCGGTCACCAACATCAGGTTACTGGTAGCTGCTTATTACCGGTTCTGAACAGGTTCGGCTGGCGCCTCACTAAAAGGCTCCCTGCGGTCGCTAATAGGTCGCTTCGCTCCTAATAGGTTCGCTTCGCTCACTAAATATGCTCGGCTGGCGCCTCACTAATATTTTTTAATTTAGGAGAGCGAAGCGTAGCCTATTAGCGAGCTTGCGAGCCTATTAGGAGCGAAGCGCATTTAGTGAGGCGATAGCCGAACCAATTATATATACTATGAAAAAGCTCCTCATCTCCCTTTCTCTCTGCCTCCTGCCAACGTTACTTCCTGCGCAGTTATACAAGGATAAAACAGCACCCATTGAATCGCGTGTGGCGGACCTTATCGGGAGAATGACGCCGGAAGAGAAATTCTGGCAAATGTTCATGATACCAGGTGATTTAGGTATTGGCAAGGACAAGCTTAAACAGGGAATTTTCGGTTTTCAGATTTCTGCCGAAGGAAAAACGGCGGACGCCACCGGTCAGCTGCTAACCTATGCGCCCGGAGCGTCAGCTGCCGAAACAGCTATCAAGATTAATGAACTGCAACGGTTTTTCCTGACCGAATCCCGGCTGGGAATACCGGTCATCCCGTTCGATGAAGCATTGCACGGACTTGTCAGGCAGGGAGCAACTTCTTATCCCCAATCCATAGGTTTAGCGGCCTCATTTGATATTCCATTGATGCACAGAGTTTCTGCGGCCATTGCTGCCGAATGTAAAACCCGGGGTCTCCGGCAGATATTATCTCCGGTAATCAATATGGCAACCGATGTGCGCTGGGGGCGGGTGGAAGAAACTTATGGGGAAGATCCATTTCTGACCTCGGAAATGGCGGTGGCGTATATAGCTGAATTTGAGAAGATCGGCGTCATAACGACACCAAAACATTTGATTGCCAATGTTGGTGATGGGGGCCGCGACAGCTACCCGATCCATCTGAATGAAAGATATCTGAAAGAAATTCACCTTCCTCCGTTTGATGCCGCCATTAAAAGAGCCGGAATGCTGAGCGTGATGACTTCATACAACTCGCTCGACGGACAACCCTGCTCAGCTAATAACTGGCTGCTGAACACCTGGTTGAAAGGAGAAGAAAAATTTCGCGGATTTGTTATTTCTGACGCAAATGCCGTTGGAGGTGCTAATGTGCTTCATATGACCGCGAAGGAATACTGGGAATCCGGCGCCGAAGCGATAAACAATGGCCTGGATGTAATTTTTCAGACCGCGTATGATCATAGCTCCGTGTATATCAAACCTTTTCTTGATGGCACCATCCCTGCTGATATCATAAACCAGGCTGTTGCCCGGGTGCTGCGTACTAAATTTGAGCTCGGTCTGTTCGACAACCCTTATGTGGATCCTAAATTGGCTGAAACAACCAATGGCAGTCCGGAACATCGGGCGATTGCCCTCGAAGCTGCGAGAAAATCGATCGTATTATTGAAGAACGACGGGAATATCCTGCCTCTCGCAAAGACCCTGAAAACCATTGCCGTTATCGGTGCGGATGCTGAGGAAGCCAGGCTTGGCGGGTATAGCGGGCCGGGAATCAACAAGGTGACCTTACTTGAAGGCATAAGGCAGAGGGCAGAGGGCAAAAATCAGGAAAAAGTCACAAGCATAAAGACACAAGTGGTTTATGCGAGGGGTTGTGGTCGGGAAGCGGTGGAGTTTCTGACGGTGCCAGCAGAATATTTTTTTAGAACCGATAACCGACTTCCGATAACTGATAACGGTCTTCAGGGTGAATATTTCAATAATATAACTTTGTCAGGCAAGCCTGTTTTGACTCGAACCGACAGGCAGATCCAGTTTGGTTGGACCCTGTTTGGACCGGATCCCGAAAAAACAGGAAATGACTTTTACTCGGTACGATGGACCGGCCGATTAAAATCACCTGGAACGGGTATTTATAAAATCGGAATTAGTGGAAATGACGGATACCGGCTGTATATCGATAATAAGCTGATCATTGATAACTGGATTAAAAAAGGATACCAAACCCTGGCTGCCGATTTTGCTTTCGGGGCCGGGAAAACATACGATCTCCGGGTAGAATATTATGAACCTACCGGCAACGCCAGGTTCAGTCTGGTCTGGAACTTTGGTGTAACAAACGATTGGCAGAAAGGTATCGATGAAGCAGTCGCCACAGCGCAAAAGGCCGATGCGGTAATTCTCGCTGTTGGAATTAATGAAGGTGAATTCAGCGACCGCGCCTATCTGGCCCTGCCCGGCCACCAGGAAGAACTTATCAAAAGTGTGGCAGCTACAGGAAAACCAGTGGTGGTGGTGATTTATGGCGGATCCGCAGTAACGATGAATAACTGGCTCGATAAAGTTCCGGCAGTATTGGATGTCTGGTATCCGGGTGAAGTGGGCGGCGAAGCAGTTGCCGATGTGCTCTTCGGCGATTATAACCCAGCTGGCCGTTTGCCTGTTACATTCCCGGTATCGGAAGCACAGCTGCCATTGGTTTACAATCATAAGCCAACCGGTCGCGGCGATGATTATAATAATCTTACCGGTCAGCCGCTTTTCCCCTTCGGATTCGGTTTGAGCTATACTTCTTTTGACTATTCTGATATCATAATTGAAAAGCCTGAAATCAAATCCGGGGAGTCAACACACCTGCGCATGAAAGTTACCAATACCGGAAAATTCGATGGTGATGAGGTTGTACAATTATATATACGTGATCTTTTTGCCTCCGTTGCCCGTCCGGTTACCGAACTTAAAGGCTTTCAGCGTATCCATCTGAAAAGGGGGGAAACCGCTGAAATTGCTTTTGACATTACTCCGGATATGCTTTCCATGCTCGACAAGAACCTCAAAACAGTGATCGAGCCAGGTGAATTTCGATTGATGGCAGGTAGTTCATCCCGGGAAATCAGGGTTGCGGCGACGCTGATGGTGACGAATTGAAGTAAAAGGGTTGAGATTCCAATTCAGAATTCCGAGTTCCGAGGGAGGAGATTCAAGTGTTCGTGAAGTAGAGATCTACTACTTCATGGTGACCTGAATCTTGCACTTCGGAATTCGTAATTCTGAATTGGAATCTATAACTTTACTCGATGATCCTAAACCCATTACCTCGTCTGGTTAAATTAGGAATTGTGTTTATTATCCCGATTTTGTTACTAGTCTCTTGGCAAAGTGGAGTTCAAATATTTAGGATTGATATTCCATCCAAACTGCGAAACGCAAAATCTGATTTTGTGGGTAAAGGAATCAGCTCGCTGGTAAGTGAAATCAGCATGATAAAACTCGAGACTACCCCAAAGGCATTAATAGGAAAAGGCTGCAGCATGAAGCCGGCGAAATTCGGATTCATCATCCGGGACGATCAGTCAAAAAAGGTTTTCACTTTTGATAAAAAGGGCAGATTCATCGCTGTTATAGGAAACATTGGTAAGGGCCCCCAGGAATATATCAGGCTGGTAAACTTTCTAGCCGATCCATTTTCCGATCAGGTAATAATTACTGATCAGGGGACAAAAAAAATACTATTCTTCAGATGCACAGGAGAGTTTGTATCCTCAATAAGTCTGAAAGTTGACCCCAGCGGGGGTATGGTGATCCATGACAAGAATATCATTACCCTTCTATACCAGGACTGGAATACGACAATAGATAATGAACGGATTGGCATCATTCAGGTAAACCGGGAGGGGAAAGTTCTGGCAAAAAAGCCATTGGGTACTGGGCTAAAAAGAGGAGATTTTAATTCCCATACAGGAAATAAACTTTTAGCTGTAGATGAAGGATTCTTATACTCGGTTTATCCACATACAAGCGTTTACAAAACCGACTTCAATCTGAGAGGTGAACAAGAATTCCTCTCCTTCGACCTGGGCAATATGCAAACTACCTATAAGACCATTCTGGATAAAGAGCATCTTTCGCAAACCGAGGACCTGGCTTATGTGCGTAATTTCAGAATTTTCAAGAATAAAATCTGGATTGAAGTCATAAATCAATCCTATGCCCAGACTTATTTATATGATTTAAAAAGCGGAAAACTTGAATTTATTTCGATGATGGGCGAGATGAAAGAAGACCTGACAAATTCTAATCCTTTTGATCCAGAGGTATTTACCGATGAGTACCTTTATGAATTGACTGATCCCGGCTCCATTCAATATAATTGCGAGAGGTATGGAATCGATCTGAAAAAGCACTACCCCGACTGGAATCTCGAAGATAACCCGACCATCAGGATTGCCAAGCTTAGATAGAAGTAAAAGGGTTGAGATTCCAATTCAGAATTCCGAATCTATAACTTCTATATCCTTCACCCTCCCGACTTCTTAGCCTTAAATCCCTCGGCGGCCAGTATCAGCATGACCTTATCGCGAAAATCACCCTGAATCAGGATCTCCCCGTCTTTGGCTGTTCCGCCGACGCCGCATTTGGTTTTAAGCAGCTTACCCAGTACTTCCAGGTCTTCAGTGCTGCCAGTGAATCCGGTGATCAATGTCACGGCTTTGCCTTTGCGATTCTTCTTATCGAGCTGAACAATCAGTTTCTGTTGATTGGCCGGAAGTGTATCGGGTTCAGCCTGCTCCTCCTTATCGTATTTAAAATCGGAGTTCGTTGAGTATACAACGCCCAGCCGATCTTTCCAGTCTTTTGCCATCGGTATTGTTTTCTGCAAATGTACCCGAGATTCTCAGTCAAACCCAACCACCGCATCGCCGTAAATGCATTTTCCCGAAATCTTCTTCTGAATGTTCAGATAAGTGACTTTGATCAGGCCATCAGCATGATCAAAACCGGTAATATTTCCATGGAGGGTAAACTTATCGAACACCCAGGGAATTCCATGGCTTCGAAGCGGGTCAGGTCCATCCATCACCTGCAGATGGAGTTGCGGGGCATCGCAATTGCCTGAATTTCCCAATCGTCCGATCGGTTGTCCGATTTCAACCTTATCTCCCGCTTTTAGGACCGAGCCTGCCTTGACGAGATGTGCATAATATACAAAAACACCTTCCGACACCTTCACTACCACCTGATTTCCGCCCGACCGGTACAAAGCGGATGGATCAATATCCGGAACTTTTGGCGGAGTGTTTTCAGCAATCGTATCAATTACACTAACCACCACGCCAGCCGTAGTTGAATGTACAATATCCTGATAACCATAGTAATCCGTATTAACATCCTGACGACCCTGACGATAACGGTTGCCATCGTCCAAACCGATAAAATCCATTGCATACCGATCGGAAGTCCAGAATTTATTATCCAGATAATTCACGGTGCGACGGTGGTAGGAGTTGTTTGAGGGTGCACCGGCAACGGCATAACGTCGGGCATCAAGCGGTAATGACAAAACCACCGGGCTTTTTTTATCGACCACAATCTTCATTGATTGCAGGTAAACCTTACCATCTGAAGTCCTGGTGAATTGTACAGTTTGAGTAAGCGATTCCGGAAGAATAAGATCCGGCGACACCTCAACCCACAGGTATAAAAATGCTGTTTCTCCTGCACCAAGGGTTTTCAGTGAAGAATGATAAACCGAGATGATGCTGGTGAGGCCTGTTCCGGCAAGTTCAAGCAAAGCTACAGACCCATCCTTTACGCTCACCGATTCAAAAGTATAGGTATCGATGGAGCTGTTTTTCACCATCAGTTCGTAGACCAATGCCACCTTATCATTCATTATTGGCAAAGACGAGGGGTTATCGGGTATCGACCATTCCAGTCCCTCCGGAAGATTATCCTTAGTACAACCCACATTAAGGCAGAGGGCAAAAAGGCAGAAGTAAAGGCTCAAGGCACAAGGCGCAAGGCTCAAATGAAGGCGTAAGGCACGAGGCACAAGGCTCAAGGGAATTAGCTTGGTTTTCATAATATTGCTGTCATTTAACCTATTTCAAAGGTACAGAATCTTATCAAGATACACCCCGCAGGAAATTTTGCGGTAAGGCAATTTCAGCCATAATCCGCTCATACCGCCATTTTTTAATTATAATTGATTGTATTACGCAACAATCAAGCTCCAAATTTTGTTTCATCTAATCAATTTATATGTTAACTATATCACAATACCTGTTCATCTATGCATTCCTTACCCAATATACCAGAATCTGATAAGCCCCGGGTTGTGGTTGCAGGAGCCGGTTTTGCCGGTCTGCGACTGGTACGAAGTCTTATTAAACGAAATTTTCAGGTTGTACTGATCGACCGGAATAATTACCATCAGTTTCAGCCACTTTATTATCAGGTTGCCACCTCGGGTCTTGAGCCCAGTTCCATTGCTTTTCCTTTAAGAAAGCTCTTTCAGGGGATACCGGATTTTCATTTCCGGATGGCAGAGTTGAAGAAAGTGGATCCTGGGAAAAAGGTGATTGTAACGTCGATCGGAAGCCTGGGATATGATATTCTGGTATTAGCCTTGGGGGCGACCAATAATTTTTTCGGCAACAAAGAACTCGAGGCAAATAGTTTACCGATGAAGTCTGTTTCTGAAGCGATCCGACTAAGAAATTTACTACTCGAAAATTATGAAGAAGCTTTAAATCTTGCTTCAGGATCCGCCCAGGAACCGATCATGAATATTGCTGTTGTTGGCGGTGGGCCTACCGGAGTGGAACTTGCCGGGTCCATTGCCGACATGAAGCAGTTTGTTTTTCCATCGGATTATCCGGAGCTGGATTTCTCGCTGATGAAAATATTTATTATCGAATCAGCAGGCAGATTGCTCTCGCCAATGTCTGAATCAGCATCCAGGAAAGCAACAAAATACCTCACAGATATGGGTGTTACTGTAAAAACCGGCACAGCGGTTCAAGGGTATGATGGATCAACTGCAACACTGAGCAACGGAGAAAAAATCTCCTGCCGAACGCTTTTGTGGGCAGCCGGAGTGAGGGTTCCGGATATTAAAGGACTCGAAAATGCTACACGTGGACGCGCCGGAAGAATGGTGGTTGACCGATACAGCTGTCTCTCAAATCATAACGACATTTATGTGGTTGGCGACCAGTCCATCATGACTGAGGAAGCTTTTCCTGACGGGCATCCGCAAGTTGCACAACCGGCCATTCAGCAAGCCAGATTACTCGCCGAAAACCTTATCCGAAAATCGAAAAACCAGGAGATGGTTCCATTCAGGTATCACGATAAAGGATCGATGGCTACCATTGGCCGCAATAAAGCCGTTGTGGATATCGGCCGCATCCATATCGGAGGATTTGTTGCCTGGCTGATATGGATACTCGTTCACCTGATGGCGATCGTCGGCACCAAGAACCGCTTCTTCATTTTCATCAACTGGGCCTGGAACTACCTCACCTACGACCAATCACTGCGCCTGATAATCCGCCAGGGTCCTTCCTCAATTAGTGAGGCGAAGCCGAACAATTAGGAGCGAAGCGACCTATTAGCGACCGCAGGGAGCCTATTAGTGAGGCGCCAGCCGAACCTATTAGCGACCGCAGGGAGCCTATTAGTGAGGCGCCAGCCGAACCTATTAGAGACCGCAGGGAGCCTATTTGCGAGCGTTAGCGAGCCTTATCACCTCAACGGCCTTTTCGAGCTGCGGATC
The DNA here is from genome assembly GCA_903832165.1 of uncultured Bacteroidota bacterium. GTDB lineage: Bacteria > Bacteroidota > Bacteroidia > Bacteroidales > UBA12481 > UBA12481. The sequence goes on from CAILAQ010000087.1 coordinate 9,862, forward strand.
CTTGTTATTCATCAGATCGAGGAAAGTATTCTTAACGTATATGTCAGGCTTCACACCAGTCTTTTCAAGATCCTGTCCATCAAGAGTATAACAACCCCATCCGGGCAAGCGATAGGAAGATCCGTCGACCAGGCCTTTGGCGGAGGTGAAAATGATCCACCTGTAAGATTCTGTGCCGACAATCGTTCCCAGCTTAAGGGCTTTAAATCCAGCCGAAGTCATTTCGGCATCGCTCAGGGATTGCTGGTTAATAAGCAGTACGATAGGTTTATCGGCCGGTGCAAAATTCGACTGATTGGCCAGTTTGCCCCCTCTTGATTTCCACTGCAGATAGGTTCTCTGACTAAGAAACCTCAGTACCGCATCGTGAACATTACCACCGGTATTGTAGCGGAGGTCGAGAATCAGTCCATCCTTATCCTCGAGATCACGCGTCATGGTCATCAGAAAATTCTCCAGCTCACCGCCGCCCATATCCTTCATCTGGGCATAAGCGATATGATTTTTACTTAATTCATTTACTTTCTCACGATTCCCATCTACCCACTCCTCATAAATATCACGTCCCATGGTGCCGTAATACATCGGATGAATTTTAACGTCAAAATCTTTTCCCTTCCGGCTGAAAGTCAGCATAATTTCTGGTTCCATAGCCGGCTTATAAAAATAAGAATCGCGCGGCAACTCATTGTTCACCCTTTCGCCGTTAACTTTTACCAGCACATCGCCGGGCTGAATATCAATCCTGGAGTTGTCGACAGCACTGCGGGCCACGAGCCTTTGGACTGTGAATGGCGCTGATTCTTCAAAGAGTATCCCTGTTTCAAGAGTGTTGTAACTGATACGGCCTGATTCTTCTTCTCCATAACTATTGAAACCCTGATGCGATGAGTTCAGTTCCCCCAGCATGTCTGCCATCAATACCCGTAAATCGTTTCGGTTATTCAGGAATGGAAGAAATTGCTGATAATAAGCTTTATAGGAGGGCCAGTCGGCGCCATGCAAATTATCACTATAATAATCCTCCTCCATATTGGCCCATGTTTCCTCAAACATCTGGTTAAATTCAGCTTGCAGATCCCTTGTGAATGAGGTGTTTATCTCGATTTTATCTGCCTTGTTCCCATCAACATTCAATTTATAAATCACACCACCGGAGAGCATATAAAACTTGTCGCCGGCTTTAACGATTGCACCGGCACCGGCACCTTCAATCTTCTCAGTTTTTGCAGGATCCCAGGGGGAAAGGACCGTTTTCCACAGGGCTCCTGCACCCGCAGCATGATCTGAATAATACAGAACCGTTGTTTTGTCGCCTTTCTGGATCAGGTAGGGTGATCCCTGCGATCCGAATCCCGTGCTGATCATCTCAAAGCGTTCCCATATACGGTCTGTATTAATGGTTATCGGTACGACGGGTTCTTTCTTGGCTGTCGTGGTATCCTTCTTGCCGGCGGCACTATCCTTTTTAGCGGCTATTGAATCTTTTTTGATTGCCGTAGAGTCCTTCTTCCATAACTTATCGAATTCATCCGTCCGGAAAAGGGCATCCGTCCGGTCAAGTGCAAACCGGTATATATGAGAGCTTCCGCCACCTGTAGGAAAGGTTGGCTGAGTTCTGTTAGTTGAAAAATAGATGTATTTACCATCGCCGCTCCATGCCGGATTTGATTCTGCCACCCCGGTATTTGTAAGGTTGGTAATTTTACCACTCTTCAGATTATAAATAAAAATATCGTCTTCGAAATTTCTTTTTGCTGTATAGATAACATACTCACCATCAGGGGAGAACCCAGGCGCTCCATTCTGGAATCCCCAGAACTCATCCTTCAGCAGGAGCTTGCTTTCCATAGTTTTCAGGTCCATCAGGCGGAGTTCTTCCCTGCCACTGATATAAACAGCTTTCGTAAGATCTTTATTAAATGTGATATCACGATCGTTAGCCTTATCGGTGGTCAATTGCTTCGGCTCACCCCTTCCATCGGCCGAAAGCGTAAACCAGTTTAAATATCCGATCCAGGTTTGATTATAAAGCAGTGTCTTATTATCACTCAGCCACTTCACACTCATCACCCTCTCAAACGCTCCCCCCATACTTCCTGTGCCCTCTTCCTTCTTACTAATTTCTGCCTTCTGCCTTCTGCCCTGTGCCTTAATGTATTTCCCTTCGATATCGCTCACAAAAAGCTCTCCTCTCGATACAAAGGCGATCTTCTTATTATCCTGCGATACATCATAGTCGCTGATCCTGTTAGCCACTCCAAAGCTTTGCTCTTTAGGCAGGATGCTGTTCCGAACAATCCTGACCGGCAATTTTGCTGATTTACCGGTTGCCGGCTCATAGACAAAAAGTTGATAATCCTTTTCGAAAACCACTTTCGAGCCATCGGCAGAAACCATTGGCCTCTTGATGGAAGTTTTAAAAGTGGTCAGGTTTTTAGTTTTACCATTATCGAGTTTACAAAGGTTGTATTCGCCATTTAATTGGTCGGAAACGAAATAAACAGTCCCGTTCTGGTCGATCGTAGCCCACATATCCTTACCAATCCAATCGGTATACTTCTTATATTCTGATGTTTTCGGATTGTATGACTGAATCTCAGGATTATACTCACCCTGATATCTTTTGCGGCTGGCCATGCTCTGACTTTCCCAGGTATCATTGAAAAACAGTTCGCCTGTTTTGGGATTCTCCGCCAGATTATGAATGGTATTGAAATAATGGTTGAATAACCGGACAGGATTACCTCCTTCAACCGGCACTTTATAAACCGATCCGCTGTTGAGGCGGTTTGAGGTGAAGTATATCGATTTTGAATCCCAGCTCCAGTTTTCCACATCGTCGTTAGCCGCATGCCAGGTAAGCTGACGGATTTCGCCGCCCTCCATGGGAATCAAGAAAACATCGGCATTACCGAACTGTCTGCCGGTAAAAGCAATCCACTTGCCATCTGGAGAGATCCTGGCATTGGTTTCATAACCCTGCATGGCTGTAAGCCTGTAGGATGTTCCGGTTGCCACATCAGCCCTCCACAGATCGCCCTCAAAACTGAATACCACTGTTTTTCCGTCAGGGGACAGCGAAGGAGAACTCAGGAAGAAAGGCTCACTTGAAGGCTCAAGGCTCAAGGCGCAAGTCGCAAGTGAAGTAAGAAGGAAGAGGGAGAGGAGGAGAGATTTCATGTTTGGATGCTTAAAATGAAGACTTCGAATGTAATATTTTTCTTGTAGAGACAGATAATTATCTGTCTCTACGGTGGCAGCGGGAACGTTATCCTGATGAATTTCGTGGTAAGGGACGGGGTTCCCGCCTTCGCGGGAATGACAACTCTCCGAGGCCATTTCTGCTGACTGCCAACTGCCAAAAAAGGAGGACCCACGGGTACCTCCCCTACATCATTCTTCCGCGTCACGCGTTTAGCTTCGCTGAGCTCGCCTATCGGCTCGGTTCGTGTTTCGATCTTTTTCTTCGTCTATCGATCTTCTTCTTCGATCCGTCACCCGTTACCTGAACTGCGGCGATTCCCGCAGGGTGGTTCCGAGTATCATTGTTACAACAGTCAGGCCAACAAAGAGCGTCATAAATGTTCCGATATAATGATTCTGCTGGATGCTCATTCCGGCGACGAATATCATACCTGTTACCTGCCCGATCAGCAGTACAAGCCCCTGCGATGTTGACTCAGGTGCAGGGTAACTGACTTCAGCGGCATACTGAAAACCAATGGGACCGGCACTCATCACAAAAAAGCCGAGGATGAAAGAGCCGGCCAACGTGATCCCGTAAATGGTGCCGGGCGCTGAAGCGAGGTGATCGGCCAGCGATAAACCCACAATTCCCGGAACCATGCCGATGAGGCATATCACCAGGAATATCTTCCGCTTTTTATAAACATCGGATAGCCATGGAATAATTACCGCACCGATAATTCCACCGATCAGCATGATGCCACCGATCAATCCTTCGGAATCCTTCACGCCCATGTGTGCTGCGATAGCGTCAGTCATACTGCTTAC
>CAILAQ010000088.1 GCA_903832165.1 uncultured Bacteroidota bacterium
CCGATCTCATGTTGGGATTGGAGAGGTTTTTATTATAGCTGGCCAATCGAATGCAGGCAATTACGGTTCAGAGAAACAGATAACGACAACAGGAAATGTAAGTTCATTCAATGGCAGGCAATGGAATCCGGCAAATGATCCGCAGCAGGGTTCCGAGGGAAATGGTGGTAGCTTCATACCTGCATTCGGCGATGCTATGAATAAACGGTTTAGAATACCAATTGGTATAGCATCTATTGCATCAGGAGGAACAAGCGTTAGACAATGGCTGCCTCAAGGTGCGCGTGTAAAGCAGCAACCAACCACTGGTGGAATGAAACTTGTTGGTGAAGGAGAATGGGAAAGTACTGGTGCACTGTTCAACAGGCTGGCAAACCGACTTGATTACTTCGGGTTACAAGGATTCCGTGCAGTTCTTTGGCATCAGGGCGAGAGCGATGCAGGCCAGGCTCGCGCTGGATATCCTGCTGACCGCCAGATCACGGGTGAGCAGTATTACAGTTATATGAACCAGCTTATTGCAGCGTCCAAAGAGAAAGCGGGATGGAATGTACCCTGGTTCACCGCTCAGACTACTTATCACAGCGAAAAGGATACTTTTGATGATGAATTCCGCTCGGCAATGAAGAAACTATGGGTAAAAGGTATTTCGATGGAAGGACCTGATACAGATATTTTGCGTACAGAATTCCGCAGTGGTGTCCACTTTAATGGCAAGGGCTTACAGCAACACGGACAAATGTGGGCTTCAAAAGTGACCGCATGGCTTGAAAAAGAAATTGAATCAGGAGATTCAACGGATGTCAAACGCCTGACAATCACCAACCGCATCTCAAATCCACAACCTGCTTCACCTGCGCAAATGCAATGGTGGCGCGATGCCAAATTCGGACTGTTTATCCACTGGGGTCCTTCAAGTATCAGTGGCGCCGAAATCAGTTGGGGAAGAAAGGATCGTATCGAGGGAGGTGAATTGTATCAGAAAGTTCCGGGTGAGGTTTACGACAATCTTTATAAACAGTTCAATCCACTGAAATTCAATGCCGATCAATGGATGAAAATGGCAAAGGAATCAGGTTTTAAATATGTGGTACTTATCACCAAACACCACGATGGATTTTCCATGTGGCCAACTAAACAGATTAGGTGGAACGATTCAATACACCCCAAACATTACAGTATTGCAGATACGCCATTCAGACGTGACATCTGCCGCGAAATTAGTGATGCAGCAAAAAAATACGGACTGAAACTTGGCTGGTACTACTCTACCCGTGACTGGACCCACCCTTATTACCTCAAAGGAGACAACCTTATCTACAACAATTACTACGAAGCACAGGTACAGGAGCTACTTACAAATTATGGAAATGTAGATATGATTTGGTTCGATCATGCTTTCGGTGATTGGAATCAGTTTACAATCGAACATCTTTTCAGTAATATGTATAAAGCACAACCTGACTTGCTTGTTAACAATCGCTCTGCACGCGGCCTAACCAATATTCCTGCCGGTGGCATGTTTCTTATGACCGAAGCTGATTATGACACTCCTGAACAGCAAATAGGTCATTTTCAGACTAATCGTGCCTGGGAATCGTGTGTTACCATGAC
>CAILAQ010000089.1 GCA_903832165.1 uncultured Bacteroidota bacterium
CTCTCCCGCGCGGGAATGATAACGGGTAATATCCGGAGGAATAATCAGGATATTCTTCCGGTGGCCGATTTTGCCGAGTGCTTCAGCGAGGCCTTCCCTCAGATCAATGGTGGTCAGGTCGTGATTCTCCGATCCTTTGGAAAAGAATATCATTTTTTATGCCCAGTGGGGTATTACCGGCAATAATTTTTCGAAATCTGCAATCAGTTTATCCTGATATTTACCGGCAAAATCCTGAGAAAGAAACCTGTCGATGCCTTCCTGGTAAAACCGTTCCCATGATTGATCTTCACTCCCCGGATTAATCGGGTAAAACAAAACCCCGTTGTTGTGTGCGGCTTTCAGATCGCCGGGAGCATCGCCGATCATCAGGATATGTGAATCAGGATATTTTCCTTTAGCCGCGAATTTTAAATGCTCTGATTTGGTGCCGAACTCCTGACCGGCAATCAGTTTTGTATACTTATCAATATCATGCTCTTTCCATTCCCGCTTCAATGCCTCAACCGGGGTTTGGGAAACCACTATCATATCAGCATGTTCCTGAAGGCGCTCAAGGCTCTCTCTGACCAGTGGAAAAGGAGGGATGTCAAAAACAATCTGGCTGATATCTTCATTCACTTTCTTCGACCATGCAAGGGCCCGGTCGATCTCCCGGTTATTAACAACCGCTGCATATTCGGCCAGAGCGGGATTTCCCAAACGGGTTTCATTCCGGATCCACTCACTCAGTGCAGAAATATCCGGCATTTCAAAATTTCTTGCCTTTATCTCTTTCCTTTCGCTCATCAGACGGATGGTTTCAAGCACAGCCAGAAACCGGTTGGTGCCGCGATGACTGGAATAAAGGTTGACAAATTCCCAGGTTTGCCTTGCTGCTGTAGCTACCGGCTGGAACCCCCAGGATTTTATGAAGTTAGGGCAAAAGCACTCTTTCTGCTTAATTTCCATGGTGTCGAATGCGCAGCCATCGGAATCTATACCGACAAAGAAATCGCGATCCGGTTTTAGGGCCTGCAGTATTTCGTGATTAGTCATAACGGTAGTTTAACAGTAGGCAGTTGGCAGTAGGCAGTCTGAAACTCTGAAACAAGATTGGTAATCATTCCGCTTCGAGTTTATAGGGTTCAAGTTTCTTCGCGGCAAAAACGGGATTGAATCGGGTATACCGCTGCAAACCATTGATCAGCGGGATCGAGGGCCAGTCGGAACCTATGAGTGGTGTGGCGTAACGGATAAAATCGTCGGTCACATCAACACGGTTCGGAGCGATCCACTTATCGGGAAAGCTTCTTTCCGATAAGGCAACTTTCTCGAGGGCAACCTTATCATATCGTACATGATATATAGGGCCCGGATCGCGTAAAATGGTTGCCATCCATCCATTTCCTTCGTTCAGGGCTATGTCAACGGCTTTCTGTCCAACTTTATAAGCTTCTTCCAGATCAACGGTGGAGGCAAATATCATCGCATGCCGCTGATCGGTTCCGGGAACCTGCCCGCGGGCTGATCCCCTGGCTTTAAGCCCGTTGTCATTAAGGTAGTTGACAACTTGCTGATAGGCCGGTGTTTTAGTGGCTCCGTATACGATATGCCCAAAGGAGTCCTTTACCTGGGGAATATTGGCCGGGAGGACACTTGGGTCCTCCCCTACAGTTTTCAATTCAAACCCTTCGCTGACCACCAACATACACCGCCCGTCTTTTTTCAGCTGGTCATTTACTTTATCGGCCATCTCTGCGGCGGTCACTCCTGATTCAGCCATGTATATCTGCAATGGCATTTCGCGCCGGGGATCGGCTAACCGGGCAGCAGCCGGGATGTACCCGATTTTTCTACCCATGGCCTGCATTACAAGAACAGGATCGGCTGGGGCTGATCCGCAATTTTCCTGGTTTACCGACTGTATTGCATAGGCCCAGTAACGTGCCACACTTCCGTATCCCGGTGTATGATCGATAAGTTGGAACTCGCTGTCGCCCACATCATTATCTATGGTCTTCGGAACACCGACAGCAATGAGATCCAATCCTTTTGTTCGGGCCATTTCACTAACTTTCAGGGCTGTATGCTGCGAATCGTTTCCACCGATATAAAAGAAATATCCGACATCATGTGCCTTGAATACCTCCATGAGGCGCTGAAAATCTTTTTGCTGGCGATCTTTTAGTTTGTATCTGCACGTGCCGATGCTGCCTGCTGCAGGAGTATTCCTCAACAGGGATACTTCCTCATCCGTTTGTTCTGAAAGGTTCAGAAGCTCTTCTTTAAGTACTCCTTCAATTCCATGC
>CAILAQ010000090.1 GCA_903832165.1 uncultured Bacteroidota bacterium
CCGAAAGATAGAAAAAAAGTATTGCCTAACTTTATGTTCAAATAATACTCCAAATGAAAAAGTCAATCCTGCTCATATTGTTCATTTCCATCCTTTGCTGTGATTGTAAAACACAAACAAGCAATTCCATAACTGACAAATCAACTGTAAGCGCGGTCGACCTTAACCGCTACCTCGGGAAATGGTACGAGATCGCAAGGTTCGATCACTCTTTCGAACGCGGTTTAACAGGTGTTACTGCTACCTATTCCCTGCGGCCTGACGGTAAGATCAAGGTCCTGAATGAAGGGTATAAGAATTCTCTGGACGGACGGCATAAAACAGCAGTCGGAAAGGCAATGATACCGGATCCAAAGGACTTGTCAAAGCTGAAAGTTTCCTTTTTTCTGAATTTCTATGCCGATTACCTGATCATGGAACTCGATCAGCTAAATTACCAATATGCTGTGATTGGCAGCAATTCGGATAATTTTATCTGGTTATTGGCTCGGGATCCAAAGCTGCCGGACAGTGTTTACAATATGCTGGTCGATAAGGCAAAAAAACGAGGATATAAAGTGGAAAACCTGATAAAGGTTCCGCAACATTGACAACAACCTCTGCCCGTTTTTTTTCATCTTTGCAGGGAAAATCAACAGCACACTTTTCATGGCATTAAATTCTATCAGAATTACACTGATAACCTTTGGATTGGCAGTCCTTACTGCGGGGTTCTCTTCCTGTCAGAGCCGGTCTGGCAGCGCTGATAAAAGCCTGCTCAATAATTCAGCAGCGGATTCAATTGATGAACCCGGCAATGGTAATGAATCAGTCGCTGTTTATGCTCTGTTGGTATCACCCGCAAGTCCGCGTTCTGGCGAAGCATTTCACCTCCTCTCCACAGGCGGTAAGAATTTCCGGAAGGCAAAGATCGACGTCATCGGAACGGATGGTAACGTGGATTCGCGGAACATCAGAAACGGTGACGGATTGCCATACTGGAGAATTGATGAAATCAGTGCCCTGCCCGCCGGAAAATATACAGTCACCTTATCGGATCAGGGTAAGGTAGTTAGCAAATTGGAAATTTCCGTTTCAGACGGAAAACCCGTTACCCAGGCAGCCGGAGTGATCTGGAAAACCGTCAGAGGGTGGGGTGGTGATACGGAAGCTCTATATTCCGCCTGGGTGAATGCACTTTTTTATGATTCAGATGAACGGTCGTCCTGGAAAGCGCTGGATGTGGTCATGCAAAATCCGAAATCCAATCTTCTTTTCAATCACCTCGGATATGGAGAGGATGATCCGCTGAGTAAAATCAGAGTGATCATGGAGCCGGACTGTGCAGACAATCCCTTTTACCTCCGAGCCTATTTTGCATGGAAACTTGGATTGCCATTCGGATATCACGAGTGCGACAGGGGATATCTCGGCAAAGCACCTCAAACCGGTCGCTGGATAACTAATGATTCGCCAACCTCAAAAAGTAATCCGGTGTTATCATTCAATGCTTTTCTCCGACGGGTGATGGACGGAGTACATTCCGGAACGGCCCGCACAGCCTTAAAAGATGAAACTTCAGATTATTATCCCGTGGCACTTACCAGAAATTCTTTGCGCCCGGGAACCGTATTTGCAGATCCTTACGGTCATACGCTGATTCTCGTTAAGTGGGTTCCACAAACTGGTACCCGCCCTGGAATGCTCCTGGCTGTTGATGCCCAGCCCGATCTTACTGTTGCTGTCAAACGTTTCTGGAAAGGAAATTTCCTCTTCACAACATCTGAAGTAATCGGAGATCCGGGATTCAAGGCTTTTCGACCGATAACAAAAAACAACGGACAAGAGCGCCTTCTCAAGAACGAGGAAATATCCGGGCAAACAAGCCTGGTTCCGTTTTCAATGCAGCAAAAAGGGATGGCCGGAGATCTGTTCTATCATACGATGGAGCGGGTTATCAATCCAAAGCCTCTCGATCCGGAGACTGCACTTCTCGATCTGGTCCAGGCTCTGCATGAGCAATTGATTGTCAGGGTTAACTCGGTTTCCAATGGAGAAGAATACATGAAATCCCATCCGGCAGAGGTGATCCCTATGCCTGGTCGGCCGGCAGGCGTTTTTCAGGCCGGCGGTCAATGGGAAAATTTTTCCACACCCAACAGGGACCTTAGGCTATTAATTGCCATGGATGCCGTTTTGGATTTTCCCGACAGGATTGTGCGATCTCCTGAAGACTATAAGCTGCCGGCACTCAGCTCACCTGAGCAGGTTAAGAAGAAATTGGAATCCTTCCTGACAAAAAAAATAGCGGAGCTGTCGATAACCTACACCCGCACAAACGGGCAAGAGCAAAAACTTACCATTGAGGATCTGCTGAAAAGAAAAGAGGCCTTTGAGATGGCCTATAACCCGAACGACGGCATTGAGATACGTTGGGGAGCTCCTGAAAACAGCGAAGAAAGATCAAGCTGCCATCGCCATGTTCCTGCCGGTCAATTGGAAAAAATGCGTGATGTCAGGATCTGGTTCAGGAAAAGACTGCATCCTCCGACTTGACTCAGCTGTTTTTCAATGAAACCGGAACACTCACCCGGAATATTGATCCTTTATCTTCTTTAGATTCCACGGTTATCGTGCCACCCAGCAGGTCGATATAGCCTTTTGAAATAGCCAGACCCAGACCCGACCCTTCAAATGATTCTTTAAGGCCTCCGTGTAACTGAGTAAAACGGTCGAAAATGGAATTCAGGCGCTCTGGTGGGATGCCATAGCCTGTATCCTTTACGTATACGATGAGGTGTTCGTCCTCAAAATTGTATCCGAATTCAATGAAACCCTGACTGGTATACTTGATGGCGTTCTTAATCAGATTAGTCATGATGGCATCAAGTTTGTCCTTGTCGCTCAAAATGATCAAAAGTCCGCCTTCCTGATCCTGTCTGAACTTAAATTTAAGGCCTTTCCGCATTGCCTCAGGAGTGAAGAAATCAACCAGGAATCTTGCCCTTTCAGAAAAATCGAATTCTGAAAGATGGACCTTCATCTGGCGCGATTCGATTTTAGAGAAATCAATGATATTATTTATTGTATAAAGCAACCGGTCGCTGCTTTTTCGGATAATTTCGAAGTAACTATCCTGATCTTCCTGGGAGACATTCTTGTCTTCAAGCAAATCCATAAATCCCATGATCCCATTTAACGGGGTGCGGATTTCATGACTCATATTGGCCAGGAAAGCAGATTTGAGGCGGTCACTTTCTTCGGCCTTAACTTTTGCAGCCAGCAATTCTGCTGTTCGCTCTGCCACCATCTCCTCCAGTTGTTCCTCATGTTTAAGCAAAATAGCATTCTTGCCGGCAATTTGTCTTCTGCTGTAAAAAACAAGGGCAATAAAACCCATAGCAATAAAGAGAATCACTAACAGAAGATTTTTTTGGGTGTTTTGTCTTCTCATCATGAGATCCTGAATCTCTTTATTCTGCCTGAGCAAGGATATCTCCTGGTCCTTTTGGATGCTCTCATACCTGATGCTTGTCTCAGCAATCTGCTTTTTCAGACTGATTGAGTTTATGCTATCGCGGAGAGTTACACCGATCTGATATTTTTGGAGGGCAGGGCCAAAATCCTTGTTGATCGAATCAATTCGGGACAGGTGGAAGTTAATTTCCATTTCAATTCTAAGAAAACTATTTTCATGAGCCAGTGCAAGCGTTTTTTTAAATTGATTCATGGCTTTTTCATACTGCCTTTGCTGAAAGTATAATTCCCCGACTTTCTGACCGTTACCTGCCATAGTCTTTTTGTCATCAAGAATAGTAGCATACCGGTCTGACTCAGCAAATGAAATGAGAGCAGAATCCGCCTTGTTTGTTTTCAAATACAACAGGCCCAGCGAATTGTAGGTTTGCGCTATGGCGTAATTATCCTGAACGGATTGGGAATATATGAGCACATCCCTCAGAATCGATGAGGTATTTTTGAAATTATTCTGATATATATCGATTAACGCGATGTTTGCCAAAGCTGAATGGTATGACTCGGCCAGTTCTTTTTTTGATTTCGTCAGTTCGAGCATTTTGTTGAAATATTCCAATGCTTTTTCGTATTTATCTGTACTTTCATAGAACAACCCGATGTTATTATACGAATTGAGAATGCTGGCTGTATCTTTCAGTGACTCAGCAATTGCGAAAGATTTCAGATTATATTCCAGG
>CAILAQ010000091.1 GCA_903832165.1 uncultured Bacteroidota bacterium
ATCCTTGCACCCGGTCAGCTGAATACAGATGCAGGTCCCGATTTCTTAATGGCAAGGATCCGTATAGATGAGGCCGTATGGGCCGGTCATGTGGAAATCCACGTGAAGGCATCAGATTGGTACCGGCATAATCATAATGAAGATCCAGCTTATGATCCCGTCATACTTCATGTGGTATATGAGGCTGATTGTCATGTTAAAAGGGCCAACGGTGACAGTGTTCCAATGGTGGTTATTCCTGTAAAGCCTTCCTATCTCGACAATTATCATCAGATACTTTCAGCGCTTTCTCCGGTTCCCTGCGAAACCTCCTGGAAAAAATTGCAATCCTCTGAGGTTGAAAACTGGATAGTAAACATGGGCGTTGAACGTATGCAAACGAAATCCGGCGAGGTATTCAGGCGTTTGACGGCCAATAGGGGAGGGTGGGAAGAAACCTGGTTCCAATTAATTTTCAGGTCATTCGGATTCGGGATCAATCAGGATTCATTCGACAGGCTCGGACAGTCGGTTCCTTTGGCGGCCATCCGCTCAACCGGTTCAAACCTATTCAGGCTGGAGGCAATCCTTTATGGTCAGGCCGACCTGATACCTGTTCGGAAACCAGATCCATATTGCAGAGCGCTGATGGTGGAATATGGTTTTGTTCGCCAGAAGTTCAACCTTATTGCTGTGAAAAACCCGGGCTGGAAGTTCCTGCGCATGAGGCCGGCCAACTTTCCAACGGTCAGAATAGCTGAACTGGCAGCCTTTCTGGCTGGAAACCCCGACCTGCTGGATTCAGTGCTTCGGGGAACCGGCACTGAAATGAAACTTATTACTGACTACCCTGTGTCATCCTATTGGAAAATTCATTATGATTTTGGCAAGAAATGGGAAGGAAGGTCAACCGGCTTTGGGGGTTCAACCTTTAACTTATTTATGATCAATGCAGTTCTTCCCTTCAGGGCCAGCTATGCCAATCGTAGCGGAGACCCGTCAGCCTGGGAGAATTGGATGGAGCGCCTTGAAAAATTACCTCCCGAAAATAACCGGATCACCCGTGTGTGGACAAGTTTTGGGTACCGGGTGCCTAATGCTTTTTATTCACAGGCCTTTCTGCATCTGTACAGCAATTATTGCCATGAAAGACATTGCCTGAATTGTCATATCGGGCAAAGCCTGATCAGGGGAAAGTGGGGCTGACCGGATTTTTTGTACTTTCGCAGTAATGGTAAAAGTGCTGATCACCGGTGCAAATGGGCTCGTCGGACAAACTCTTGTTCGAAAATTTCTGATAATGCCAGAATTTGAATTTCTGGCAACCTCGGCCTCAGAATGTAAGGTGAAAGGCTTGAATCCAGATCGTTTCCTTCAGATGGACATCACCAATCGGGAAGCAGTTGTTACAGTCTTTGATCTTTTTAAACCTGAGGTTGTGATTCATTGTGCAGCCATGACCCAGGTGGATCCATGCGAACAGAATCCTGAATTGTGCGATCAGGTAAATATTACTGGGGTGAAGATTGTTGCAAAAGCAGCTGAACAAGCAGGCGCAAAGTTTATCTGCCTGTCGACCGATTTTGTTTTTGACGGGCTGAAAGGGCCTTACAGTGAGGATGATCAGCCGAATCCTGTAAGTGTTTATGGCTGGTCAAAATTGCAGGGCGAATTTATTACCCACTCTCTGAGGGTTCCTTGGGTTATTGTGCGAACTATCCTGGTATATGGCGTTACACAGTCTATGAACAGGTCGAATCTGGTTACCTGGGTTCGGGATTCCTTGAGTCAGCATAAACCGATCAGGGTGGTCAATGATCAGTTCCGGATGCCGACGCTGGTGGATGATCTGGCTGACGGAATTATCAGCATCATTGAAAGAAACAAAGTTGGAATTTATCATCTGTCCGGCCCGGAGATGATTTCAATTTATGACTTCGCCTTGAAAATTGCGAAAATTTTTAGGCTGGATGATTCCCTGATCACCCCAATTCTTTCAGAATCCTTAAACCAAGCTGGAAAGCGGCCGGTGTCCACCGGGTTTGTCCTGGACAAAGCGATGGACGAGCTGGATTTTTTGCCAAGAAATATCGATGAAGGACTTGTATTGGTACAGAATTTGATTCATGAATTTTCAGCTGATCCGGGTGTTCGCCCGAATTGCTAATTGTATGCTATGAGGAATCTCAAAGTTTTGCTCATTGTATGTTCCCTGGGGAACATGATCGTTAATGACTAATATTTGTTTTATGAAAACTGGTAAATGGACTTTTATTGGATTCGCTGTCATGGCGACAATTGCTTCGTGCACCAAAGAAAAAGATTATGAGCCTGTTCCACTTAACCTGCCGCAGAAATCAGGTGCTATAATTGCTGCGGACAATACATTCGGGCTGGATTTGTATTCCAGGCTTGCCGCATCTGCTGATCCGGGATCAAACCTTTTAATTTCGCCGTTGAGTATATCACAGGCGTTGTCGATGACATTAAATGGTGCTGCCTCCGATACAAAAACAGCAATGGAGGAGGCATTGAGGGTGGCAGGATACGACCGGGATGAATTGAATGAGTTGAATAAGACATTGATTTCAGCGCTTGTTGCTCATGATCCCAAGGTCACAATTTCTGTTGCTAATTCAATCTGGTACCGCAAACAATTCACGCTGGTGCCCGATTTTATCAGCAGAAACCAAACTTACTACAATGCGGATGTCAGGCCGGTGGATTTTTCAGATGCTGGTTGCAAGGACCTGATCAACAGCTGGGTGTCTGAGAAGACGAATAAAAAGATACCCGAAATTATCGACCAGATAAATCCGGACGCATTTATGTTCCTGATTAATGCAATCTATTTTAAAGGTGCCTGGACCAATGAGTTTGATCCGAAAAAAACCAGTGCCCAACCTTTTTATCCGGAGATTGGCAGCGAGGTGCAGGTAAATATGATGCACCGGAAAATGGACCTGAATATATTTGCCAATGAAACTTTTACTTCGGTGGAGCTGCCATATGGTAAGGGAAACTGGAGGATGTTTCTGTTCTTGCCTGAAACCGGGAAGAAATTGGCGGATATTGAAAAGTTAATGACGGCAGTTAACTGGAATAATTGGCTTCCTGCCTATGATACTGTTCGTGAAGTACAGTTTTCGATGCCTAAATTTACCTTTTCTTATGAGAAGAGTTTGAAAGATGTCCTTTCCGCCATGGGCATGGAAGTGGCATTCACGGACAAGGCTGATTTTACAGGTATCCTGCCGGAAGGGGGAATACTGATCACAGGGGTAAAGCACAAAACCTTTATCGAAGTTAATGAAGAAGGAACAGAAGCTGCCGCAGTGACTTCGGTAGAGGTTGGAGTTACATCAATCGGAAATTTCATCTCTTTTAATAAACCTTTCCTGTTCGCTATCGCCGAGAAATCCACAGGAACGATTTTGTTCGTTGGAAGGATGATGAAGGCGGAATGACAAAGTGCTAATTTGCTAATTTGCTAATGTGCCAATGAAAGAATTAAGTAAGAGGTTATGAAAAAGAGGCTGATGTTGGTTGGGGTGGTTTTGATTGCGGGATTAATTTGTTCCTGCGAGCGAAATAATACCAATGGTGAACTTTCCATTTCGGTTACATCGGATTTGGTTTGCAAAGGTTCTGCCCTCCTGAAAACAAATGATCCTCCGCCTGAGGTTTCTTGCATCAATTATTCATATGATGGCGACAGTATCCTTTCACTACAGCATCTGAATGCAGGCTTTAACTGTTCTCCGGAGAGTGTTTTAGCAGATATTGAAATCAAGGGGGATAGTCTGATTATACGTGAGGATGATTCTAAACATGGTGCCAAGTGCAACTGTTTGTATGATATTCAGATTACAGTGCGAAATCTTCCGGCAGGTCAATACCATGTCAGGATTGTTGAGCCCTACGTGAATTATTCCTGGCCAAGACTCATGTTCGATCTGGATCTGAAGAAAACAAGAACCGGGGAAGTTTGTGTCACCCGGCCTGAGGGATGGTGGCGATAAAAGAAGACATTTAGACAGAAGATAATATTGACACTAGACAGAAGACTGAAGACGGTCAGCTGATTGAAAACATAATATGAGAAAAAGAGTAATTTTTTCGGAGATATTGGCTTTAATGATCCTGGGAACTTTGGTTTCCTGTCATGTGGAGCCAAATGAAAATTGTGATTACGGTTTTAAAACTGGCGTTGTAGTTTATGCCGGAGCTCCGGAAGTTGATGGTTGCGGATGGGAGGTGCTGATAGATTCGGTGTACTACCATCCTGTAAATCTTGATACTGATTTTCAGATGAATAGCCTTATTGTTCTTCTGAAATATGTTTCTGATCCTGAAGAGTTCCGCTGCGGGAGGGGAGGAATAACCTATCCATCGATCAGAATTACCGAGATTAAAATGAATCCGCAGGAGGTGGTAACTATTAATAAAGGTGAATGGGATAAATATTACATGGACCCTTTCCGGCTCGATTCTGCGTACGTAAAAGGAGATTTTCTGTTTATGCAGGTTGGGTTCAGCGGAGGATGCCGCGATCATGAATTCAATTTACTCAGGCTTCCTCCGAATGTACTTGATCCGCCTCCCATTGAGTTAGCCTTGTCGCATAAATCCAATGGTGACGCTTGCGAAGCCTATATCAGCCGTTTGCTGGTGTTTTCCCTTATGCCCCTTCGCGAAAAGGGTACGCATGAAGTAAAGTTTTTGTTAAGGGGTTCACCGGAAATGTCGGCTTATTTCGGGACGTTTATCTATAAGTATTAGTTGCTTTTGTTTTAATTCGCTGTTAGGAACGGGGTCCCCGCCTTCGCGGGGATGACACCTCTGTCGATCTTTCTTTCTCTGCCGATCTTCTTCTTCGAAACCCGATTGTATTTCCATTTTCTTTAATTATCTTTGCGCGTTAATTTAACGACAACAGTAAAATTTTAGTAAAGATGTACTTAACGGCAGAAAAGAAACAAGAATTTTTCGAGAAGTACGGAAAGTCCAATAAAGATACCGGTTCGTCAGAAGGACAGGTAGCTTTATTCTCATACCGTATATCTCATTTGACAGAGCATTTGAAGAAGAATCGCAAGGACTTCAGTACCCAGCGATCCTTGATCAGGTTAGTTGGTAAACGCAGGAGACTGCTAAATTACCTGAAGGACCAGGATATAAATCGTTACAGGACGATTATCAAAGAATTGAATTTACGTAAATAACCCAAGAGAAAAAAGGCAATTGCATAGTTGCCTTTTTTCTTCTTACCTAATCCCAATAAATAATGTATCAAGCTTATCAGAAGACCATCACATTAAATGATGGCCGGACGATAACCATTGAGACCGGTAAACTGGCCAAGCAGGCCGACGGTTCAGTGGTGGTAACCATGGGAAAGACCATGGTCCTGGCGGCAGTGAGTGCCTCCAAAACGGCAAAAGAAG
>CAILAQ010000092.1 GCA_903832165.1 uncultured Bacteroidota bacterium
AAGCTGGCGGAGATATGGAAGGGGTGGTATCCGGAGATCATCTGGTGACCCGGATGCGTATCAATAGCCGCGGGTTTTAACCCGTGGTGAAGATGGGGCCAAAAATAAAAAAGAGCGATCCGGTTGGGTCGCTCATTTTTGTTGGTGCTCTGATTTGATTCGGTACGAGAGCGAAACCTAAACCCCGGTTAAAACCGGGGCCTATTGATATCAGTGCTTTCTGCCTCGTGCAGACTGAAGACTGCCAACTGCGGGCTGAAGACTGAAGACTGCGGACTGAAGACTATTGTTCGTCACCTGTCACTTCTTCTTAGGCTGAAATTTCAGCTCATTCAGATAGGCGAAATACATCAGTACCATGAGGATGATGGAAACGACATAAACGAAACCGGGAACCGAAGCTGCCTCTCCGCCAGCATATGAGTGCATTCCGCCCAGGAAATAATTCACACCGAAGTAAGTCATCAGAATAGAAGAGAATGCTACTACGGAGCCGAAATTGAATGTAAAATCATTGTCGAAATCCTTCATATTGTGCATGTGCCCTACAAAGCTGTATATCAGAATAGAAATCAGGCACCAGGTTTCCTTTGGATCCCATCCCCAGTATCGTCCCCATGATTGATTGGCCCAGATGGCACCAAGAAAACATCCGATGGTGATCAGGTATAAACCAACAATCAGAACGATTTTATTCAATCTGGTAAGGTGCTTGATATGTCCTTCAATAACCCCATGATTCTTTTTGTTTTTTGCCAGATAAAGTCCCATGGTAATCATTCCGATCAGAGCGCTCAGGCCGAGGAAAGAATAGCTGGTCATAATGATGGCAACATGAACAGTGAGCCACACCGACTTGAGTACCGGTACCAACGGAGTAATTTCAGGATTCATCCAGCTCAGGTGAGCAACCAGGAGAGATAGCGCCGCCAATACACCCGTCAGTGCCAGAGGCAACTGAGAGCGCTTCACCACCAGGAATCCCGCAAGCAATGTTCCCCAGGCAACAAAAATCATGGATTCATATCCGTTGCTCATCGGGGCATGGCCTGAAAGATACCAGCGCAAACCGAGTCCGATTGTATGAAGTATCCATCCGGCAAAGAGCAGACTGCCAAATACCCATGCAGATTTCTTATGCCATCTGGCCGGTTTGAAAAGAGACCATATCTGGACAATCAGGAACAGCAGCCCTACCATTGCGTAGAATATAGCCAGACGTTCGAAAATCAACAACTTGTTATATAGAACCTCAAGATTGGCCTTCCTCGCCGAAGGAATGATTGAACTTCCGTATTTGGACTGATACCTGGTGATTCCATCACGCAGGGTCCTGGCTTTTACGAGATCATTACTGGCGACAGCAGATAAGTATTCACCGAACGCCCCTGCAACCATCAGTGAATCCATCCCGGTTAAACCAGCAGGAACCTTGCCCGGAATCGACCATTTTGCTTTCTGATCCCGCATATCCGGGAAAACCTGAAGCATTTGCCCCGACATGCCCATGTAGAAAACATTTAGCGTTTCATCCAGCTTGATCACATATTTATCTATACCGTTTCTCTGGCTGGGCTGCTTTTTCAATGCTTCGTTAACCAGATCACCCATCAGATACTTGTCGTTGCTGAAGAAATCCGCATACGATCCTTTGCCTCCCGTTATCTGGAAAGCGTTGGCAATTTCTGTATTCTCCACTTTAAACATTTTGGTGGTCTGCCATTCGTCCGGATGTATTAAAAGGCTTAGCCAGAACTGCTCCGGTGACATCCCGGCGATGCTGTTCTTGCCAAACATTTTACGCAGCATTTCAGAAGATAAGGTATTCACCGGCTTCATCCGGCCCTCGCTGCCCTGCACCCATATTTTTCCGAATGCCTTTGCTTCAGCTGCATTTGGTGGTGCCGGATAGTTCTGAGCAGAGGCATTGTAACCCGTTAAAAACAACATGCCAATCATCAGGCCGGCAACTGCTGCAGTCTTTTTACTTTCCCTCAGCAATCTCTTAAAGCGACTGCCGGGTGCAAAAAAGGACATAATGATAAATGCGAACATCAGGAAATAACCTGCATAAGTAACTCCGCTGCCAAGGGCATCGTGGTTTACCGAAAGAACTGTACCCAATTCATCTCCGTCGAATGAAGACTGATAAAATCGATAGCCTTTGTGACTCAGTATGTTATTCATAAAAATCCGATAAGGCTTACTGGATTTTTCTGACGGATCGTTTAAAGTAACCTCGCTGGCAAATGAAGAAGGACTCATGGATCCCGGGTACTTCTCCAGCTGAAAATCATTTAACGTCAGGCTGAACGGTAGTTTCATTGGTTTTGAACCGAAACTGGCCGTGAACTTTATACCACTGATTTCAAACTGATTATCAATAAATTCGCTTTGCTGCATACCTCTGATCACGACTTCCTCGGAACCCTGGTTAACAGTCACCCTGATCTGCATCACATCGGCATGGCTGCCACCGCCACCCATCTGGCCACCCTTATTCATCGACTCACCGCTCACATATTCAGTGCTTTTTATACGGACCCGGTCATTACCAACCTTAAGTGAAACGTCTACGCCCTTTTTGCTTGTCGTTGAAATGAGTATCTGCTGATATTTCTCAACACTTCCAGATGCATTTTCAGCTTTAATATAGAAATAAGTCTCTGAACTGATGTAATCTGCAGTGGTTTCGCCTTCCCTGATATGCATGATCCCCTCCGTACCCACATATCGGGTAAGGGCAGCGCCTGCAATGATTATCAAAAACGCTGTATGAAACATGAATATAGGTAACCGCTTAAGATTATACAACTTAAGCCTGATTATATTGGCGAGGATATTTACGAAAACCAACAGGATGCTCAACTCAAACCACCAGGAATGATAAACCACAGCCTGTGCAGTGGTAGTGCCGTTCCGGTTTTCAATAAAGGTGGCCACTGCCATACAAAAGGCAAGAAAAACCATAAGTACTCCCATCAACGACATGGAGAAAAGAAACTTAACTATCTTATTCAAAATTTTCATTCGGTATATTATTAGGCGGAAAAAATTTTCGCGAATATAGTATTTTATCCTGATTTTTCTGAATCTGTCCCAACAAATAAGATCAGCCCAAATCTTCTAATGCCCTGTATATGTA
>CAILAQ010000093.1 GCA_903832165.1 uncultured Bacteroidota bacterium
GGTTGAGCCGGATGAGGTACTTCTGATTCAGGATAACCGTGGTTCATCAGTATTCGATTTGGATCATGAAGATTCAAAACGCGACAAACGCGAAAAGAAACCGGAGCATACGGTTACGGCAATGCCAATCGACAAACCGGTTGGACCCAAAATTATCGGGAAGGTAGATCTCGAGAAACCGAAACCAAAGGCCAGGCCAAAACCTGAGCCGGAACCGGAACCTGTTCCGCAACCGGTAGCGGAGGTTAAGGCTGAAGTCAAACCAGTTGCTGAGGTGGTACCGGAAATTGTACCGGAACCTGTGCACGAACCAAAGCACGAGCCAAAACATGAGCCCGCTGCAAAAGAAGAAGTTGCTGCACCGGTTGCTCCCGAAGCCAAACCCGAGGTTCCTGTCACTCCGCCTGTTGCAGCCCCAAAAACTGAAAAAATTCCTGAGCCTGTTGCGGAGGCACCTGCTGCTGAACCTGTTGCAAGAATTACCGAAGAGGCTGAAATTCATCATACTACATTAGCCAAAGATCTTTTAGTCGATTTTAAAGTAGTTGGCCGGATAGATATTGATTCATTGAATCAGAAAACCAGGCCTTCAAAAAAATATATCAAGGAAAAGCCACAGCCCAAACCGGTTGAAAGACCAAGAGAGATTGCCCCTGAACAGCCCCGTGTGGTACGTCAGGAACAAAAACCGGCATCTGCGGTGGAAGTCACCAAACGAGAGAGAACCGAAGCCCCGATTCACAGAATCGTAGTAAAAAAAGCTGTCGGCCCGACAATTGTTGGCAAGATTAATCTCGGCCCGGAAAACGACCGCACCAGAGAAAAAGTGGAAGTTATCCTCGACAGCGATGATCCGCTGAGAAAGAAAAAAAGAAAGCGTATCCGCAAAGACAGAGTCGCGGTTGTCGGACCAACTACCGATCGTGAACTCACGAAGGTGATCAAAAAGCCGGCTAAGGTTAAGAAGAAAATCGGCAAAGTTGAAGTCTCCGAAGAAGACGTTCAGCGCCAGATTAAGGACACCCTTTCGAAAATTACTCCCAGAGGGAAATCAAAAGGCTCAAAATACCGTAAGTCGAAACGCGAGCTCAACCGCCAGTCGATACTCGACGATGCAGATCGCGCAGAACTCGAAAGTCACATTATCAAGGTTACTGAGTTCGTTACAGCGAATGAATTAGCCAGCCTGATGAATGTTCAGGTTAACGAAGTCATTTCCACCTGTATGAGCCTTGGGCTTTTCGTATCTATTAACCAGAGGCTCGATGCTGAAACAATTTCGGTTGTTGCCGATGAATTCGGTTTCGAAGTCGAATTCATCAGCGTTGAGGTTCAGGAAGCCATTGAGCAGGAGATCGATAAAGAAGCCGACCTCAGGCCTCGTCCGCCTGTTGTTACCGTAATGGGTCACGTTGACCATGGTAAGACATCACTCCTCGACTATATCAGAAAAACTAATATCATTGCCGGTGAAGCCGGTGGTATCACCCAGCATATCGGAGCCTATAAAGTTGCTCTGGATAACGGGAAAACCATTACTTTCCTTGACACACCGGGTCATGAGGCTTTTACTGCCATGCGTGCACGTGGTGCTCAAGGCGCCGACATGGCAATTATCGTGATCGCTGCCGATGATGCAGTCATGCCCCAGACCATTGAAGCTATCAACCATGCTGCAGCTGCCAATGTTCCGATGGTATTCGCGATAAACAAAATTGACCGTGAAGGCTCCAATCCGGAGAGAATCAAAGAACAGCTGGCCGGAATGAATTACCTCGTGGAAGACTGGGGAGGTAAGTACCAATCCCAGGAAATATCCGCGAAAAAAGGCATTGGCATCGGCGAGTTGCTTGAGAAAGTATTACTGGAATCGGAAATGCTTGAGCTTAAGGCAAATCCAGAGAAAAATGCTCTGGGTATCGTTATTGAATCAGCGCTTGATAAAGGCCGGGGATTCGTAAACACCATTCTCGTTCAGGGCGGAACATTGAAAATTGGTGACATTGTACTTGCCGGAAGCTATTTTGGTAAAGTTAAAGCCATGTATAACGAGCGCGGTGGAAACATCATGACGGCAGGCCCGTCGGAACCGGTTATGGTCCTGGGCTTGAACGGTGCACCACAGGCCGGCGACAAGTTCCATGTTATCGGATCAGAGCGCGAGGCACGTGAGATTGCATCCAAGAGGGAACAACTGCAGCGTGAGCAGGAATTGCGCACCCGCAAGCATATTACCCTTGATGAAATCGGCAGGCGTATTGCTATCGGCAACTTCCAGGAGCTTAATATCATTGTTAAAGGTGATGTCGACGGTTCCATTGAGGCTCTGTCTGATTCACTTATCAAGCTTTCGACTCAGGAAATTCAGGTTAACATCATTCATAAGGCCGTCGGACAGATCTCAGAGAGCGATATTCTGCTCGCTACTGCCTCCAACGCCATCGTTATCGGATTCCAGGTCCGTCCTTCACTGAACGCCCGTAAACTGGCTGAAAAAGAAGGGATCGAAATTCGCCTGTACTCCATTATATATGATGCGATCAATGAACTGCGCGCTGCTATGGAAGGCATGCTCAGCCCTGAAATCAAGGAAGAAATTACCGGTACCCTCGAAATACTCGAAGCCTTTAAGATTACCAAGGTTGGAACTATCGCAGGTTGTATTGTCCGTGACGGAAAAATCTACAGAACATCGAAAGTCCGCATAGTCCGCGATGGTATCGTGGTTTACGACGGATTGCTCGGTTCGCTGAAACGTTTCAAGGACGATGCCAAAGAGGTTGTTTCAGGATTGGAATGCGGCTTGAATATCGACAGGTACAACGATATCCAGGCAGGCGATATGATTGAGGCGTATACGAGCAGGGAGGTCAAGAAAACGCTTTAGCGTTTTCTTGAAGGCAGAGGGCAGATGGCACAAGGCACAAGTAAAGGCTTAAGTTTTAAGAA
>CAILAQ010000094.1 GCA_903832165.1 uncultured Bacteroidota bacterium
ATTATTAACCTCATCGCGACCATGATGCTGAAACATCAAAGGAAGCGACTCATAGGTAACCAGTCCGTATATTGCATCGGCCATTGCATCAACGTCCCAAAAATCAACTTTAATTGCATGTTTAAGTATTTCAGAAACCCCGGATTGTTTGGAAATGATCACCGGCACATTTGATCTCATGGCTTCCAACGGACTGATTCCAAACGGCTCTGATACTGATGGCATTACATATACATCACTGATGGCAAACATATTATCAACATCCTTTCCCTTAAGGAAATCAGTAAAGTGGAACTTCTCAGTTATGCCAAGTCTGGCTGCATAACGGATCATTTTCCTCAGTAAATCACCACTGCCAGCCATCACGAATCTCACATTATTTGAATGTTTTAAGACCTTATGTGCTGCTTCCATGAAATATTCCGGCCCCTTCTGGTAGGTGATTCTGCCCAGGAATGTTACTACTTTTTCCTCAACGGATTTTTCAAATACCTCAGCACCAGATTCGGTTCCAGGTTCAACTGCATTATAAACGGTAACCACTTTAGAGGGATTGATTCCATACCGGTTTATAACGATATTCCTGGTCAGGTTACTTACTGTGATTACCAGATCAGCCTCTTCCATTCCCGATTTTTCAATATCATACACAATGGTATTATAATTCTCCCCTGACCTGTCAAATTCAGTCGCATGGACATGTACTACCAAAGGTTTGCCCGACATCCTTTTGGCAGCGATTCCGGCTGGATAAGTGAGCCAGTCGTGGGCATGAATAACGTCAAACGATTGTTCGTGCGCAATTTCAGATGAAACCAGGGCATAGTTTGAGACTTCCTGCATTAAGTCCGGTCCGTATTTGCCGGAGAAATCAATTGTTCCGACTTCCTCAGTCAAAACCGACGATCCGGAAACAACACCATCATCGAACTGATGAAGGGATATATCATTTCTTTGAAGGTGGTCATGGGAGTAAATCTGGAACTCCTCAGGAGAGAGGTACGGAATCAGTTTTGATCCAACTTCGATATAAGTCATTTCCAAAGCGTAGCTGGTATTCACAGATTGAATACCGACCTTCTTATCCTGAGTAAATGCATAGGTTCTTCTCTTAATTGGAACCTGAGATGCGCCAACAAGTTTCACAGAGGTTTGATCCTCATCACCATAAGATTTTGGCACCACAAAAATGACATCCACACCGCAGTATGCCAGCCCACGCGTCATTCCGTAACAGGCAGTTCCTAATCCTCCGCTGATATGTGGAGGAAATTCCCATCCAAACATAAGTACACGCATAGGTATCATATTTTCTTCAGCAAATACATGATTCTTAACACTTCAGCTACGCTTGCAGCTGATGAAATGGCTCCACAGGGGGTATGTGGAGGATTACCGTCATACACTTCAGATATTGTTCCCAATCCATGTTCGAACATATCTTCCTCGAAATTATGGACGAGGGTATTGATGAAATGTTTGCCAGACTTACCGTATAAACTCAGCCAGGCTGTTGCAAAATGGCCAAGCAACCATGGTCGGACGGTTCCCTGATGATAAGCGAGATCACGAGTTACATGATCACCTTCATAACTGGTTTTATAATCTTCATGCCTTGGTGACAATGTTCGTAATCCTTTAGGAGTTAACAATTCTGACTGAACGATATCCAGAACCGCACGCTTCTGTTCGTCCTCCAGAGGTGAAAAAGGCATTGACACTGCAATAACCATGTTTGGCCTCACATCCCAATTTGCTTTTCCTTCAAAAACATAATCAGCGAGATAATTCTCTTTACTGCCCCAGAAAGTATTTTTAAAATTCTGAGAAATAATTGCAGGCCAGACTTTCCATTCATTTAAAAAGGCAGTATCGCCGGCAGCTTCAGCAATCTGTAAGGCAAAACATACTGAATTATACCACAATGCATTAACCTCCACCGGTAATCCGGGACGCTGGGTTACGGGAACTCCATCCAGGTATGCGCTCATCCAGGTGAGGGCCTGATCTGGCACATAAGCAGTTAATAAACCGTCGCTGTTCATATGAATTCCCGGATTCACTCCGTCCCGGTAAGCGTTGAGAACTTGTTTAATTGCCGGACCGAAGGATTTCCAGATATGGCTGTCGTTGGCGATATAATCAGCATATTGCTGAATCGCCCAAATCATCCACAAAGAGCCATCAATACTTCTGTAAACAGGCTTGTTACGATCAGGGGAATGGTTAGGGAAAAGTCCGTTTTTAAGCTTTTTGACCAAAGATTTTGCCAATTGTTCAAAAAGTTCTGGTTGACTGGTACCAATGGTTAATCCGGGCAAAGCAATCCAGCAGTTCCTGCCGTAGGATCCAAACCAGTGATAACCTGAAACAATTTCCGTTCCATCTTTAGTATCAATTATAAATGATTTCGCTGTTTGAGTGAGCACATCTTCAAAAGTAAGGCGCAATGGTGATTTATCTATCTGGCTCTGCAAACGCTTTTTCAGGCCTGTTGGTGCCTGTTCCTCAAATCCTGCTGACAAGACAAAACTCTCGCCGGCTTTGATGGAGCACTCAAAATAACCAGGAACATAAAGGTCCTCCTGGAAAGGATAACCTCTTTTCTGTTCCTTTGAATATTGTATTTTGGAGTACCAATCCGGTGCGGCAACAAACTCAAATGCCCTGGATGTTTGAAGGTAAAGTCCGGGATAATCCTGATAAAGCTTCAGAAAAACACCGTTCCGGCAAACCTGGACCAGCTTGTTGACATTCATGTTAGCCTGGATCAAAGCATGAACACTGCGAAATGCAAGAAAAGGTTTAATTTTCAGTATTGTCGGACTATGAGCTTCAAGAAGGGTATAACGTACCAGCAAACGAGCTTCTTTTTCATCAA
>CAILAQ010000095.1 GCA_903832165.1 uncultured Bacteroidota bacterium
AAATCAATTATCAACCTGATATTTTCTTTGACAATCACGATTAAATTTGCGGGCAGGTCGCCAACCTTCTTTATTAGTCTGCTGTTTTCAATTGCCCTTAGCTGGTCAATCATTATATCGCAATTTTCTTGCATGTTGGCGACACCCTTTTTGATATGCACCCGCAATATTTCCGATTCCTTTGTTACATGGGTCGTAATCGGACAAACAATCGTCGAAGGATGGGGTAACTTGTTCAGCAGATTTGTCTGCACAACCAGTACCGGTCTCGTCTTCCCTGGCTCCGTTCCAATCTGAGGATTCAGGTCGGCAATCCATATCTCAAATTGTTTAGTCAGCATATCCGAGCTCCTCAAATTCTTTAAGCACTGAAATGGAGTCTTCCCGCACAAGTTCTGATTCTTTCCTGAGTTTTTTCTCCAGAATCATCCTCTTTTGAAGTTTATTGTAATACTCAATGGCTTCGTTTATATATCGATTCCTTGGCTTTTTCATCACAGAAAGAATCTTTTCAGTCTCGATGAAGATGGATTCATCAATTTTCAGGGATACAGTTTTCATGGTTCTGAAATTTATACTACAAAGGTATATTAAAATAGTATATACTAATAGTACAAATTTTCAAACTCTAACCGAACAACCTCCCCCCTGGCAGCACAAGAATGATTTTGCGCTTTGTTCAGGTGTCAGAAGCGTATTTGCCATTTCGGAAATTTCCTTAGTTGCTAAACATTTAGACATAATAGATAAAATTAGGTTTCTATTATCTCTATAGCCTGACTCAGGAAAAAGTTACCGAAACCTTTTTTTTTATTTTTATTGAGTATCCGGGGCGCCTCTGTATAAGCTGAAATCCTCCATTAACTCATAAGGCAACACCTGATATTCCTCCCGGTGAATTCAGATGAGGTTCATCGGTAAAGATACCCGGCATAGATGAACACCCCACCGCATCCTGCCTCTTTAAAATCATTGAGATTGGCGTCGATCTCCTGATGCGTTGTTCGTCAACAATAATAGGCCTTTGGTCAAAAAGTCTAATTTCCAGATATTATTAAGTTATAACTTTAGTACCTAATGTTCGGGTTGTTAAGCAACAAATTAACTCAAATAGGCAAACAATACTTTCCCCTCTATGAAAATTAAACTTTTTTCCTCACGGACAGCCTTGATTACCGGGCTCCTGATCCTGGTCCTCCCGGCCTGCGAAAACGATCATTTTTGGGTTTATACTGAACAGGTTCATAGTCATAGTGACTATAATGTGGTACTCATGAGCACCTGGTTCTTCAGTAATTTATCAGGTTTTGAGCTAGGGAAAGATCCTGTTAATAAGAATATGGCCCCTGGGGGCGCGTTTCATTTCGATCGTATGAACGATTCTTTGCATTATGCCAAGTATGCAGGAGTACTTTATATTGATGGCCGTGATTCAAGCGGTAATTCCACCTGGTCGAATTCCAGGCTTCCTTATAAAAAGGGCTATATTTATATTGATGACCGTAACAGTTCCCCGGGTGCATTTGGCTCGGTAAATGAAAAAATGGAGGTTATATACAGGGGACCGTTAAATACGCCGCCGGCCCACCTGCATTTGTGCTTACGCAAATGGGATGAGGAGCCCAACGGCACCAGGCCCGGCCGTACCTGGAAAGTGAGCACCATCGTGGATGAACAGGGCAAAGACCTGACCAGTGATTCGGATTGGACCTATTACACAGACAACACCATGCGGTTTGAGAAGGCTGACCGGTTTGTTTTCACCCCTGGTGAGAAGCGGTCCGAACAAGAAAAGAAGCTGTTTGGCACCGCAAAAGAACATGCGACCGTTATCGGATCCTATACGGTTGTTAAAGAAACTAATGGAGCGGTCAGCCTGAAACTGGTGTTTCCCAATTTCACCAGCGTGCTGACGGTAGTTAAATCGCGGTTCGGGTATGTTAAGCTTTCCGGGGAATCCGGAGGCAAAAAGGGTATCCTGGAACTGAGCCCGGTTGATTAATCACCATTTATCCAATAATTTTTATCCACGAAGTCATGAACGCTAAGATATTTTTTCCTCTGTTTATCATTCTGTCGCTTACCGCATTTCAGGCGAAAGCCCAGACAAACGTCGGCGCACAGCTGAATACCATCCCCGCAAATTTCTCGGCTTATACCGAATCCTTCTTGTGTGATGTCACGAAACATCAGGGTTTCGCCTTCCTGAACAATCTCAACACAACGGGCGATGTACTGAAGAAATGGGAACTCTCCTTTTCCCTCAGGGTGGGACTGGGTTTAAGTACAGATTTTGTAAACCCCGATTTTTCAGACAATTTTATACTGACCGGTCCGGCACCCAGCCTTTTTGGCACCGAGCAACCGGGAAATCTGGTCTTCAGGTTCCTCGACGAAGCAACAGGCCTTGCTTTGGTCAATCCTTTTGGTGGAGATAACCTCGGATTTAGTCTGCCACTGTTCCCCGGAATCGGCACCGGCCTGGGATTCGCCCCCTCGATCATGCCGGTTTTAAGTTTAGGAGTTGGCTACGGTACGGAGGTGTCGGTCGGGGTTCTGCCTGGCGCCCTGAAACTGGCCACCAAAGGGATTGCCCAAAGTCTTTCCCTATCGAAGGATATCATGGCAACATTTGCGGTCAGGCATGATGTGTTGAATTGGGTTCCTTTGCTGCACGACCGGAAATTTTATCTGACGGTGGGAGTCAATTACAGTATGGTGGGAATTGGTGCAGAAGTGGGTCCAAACCTGATCGGAAATATCGATGCACCGAGCACCGACAAGATCCAGGTGGTGAATAGCCTGAAGGGGATCAGCTACAATTCCTCAAATCTGGGTTTTGAGGCAGTGTTGACGAAAAAGTTCGGCTTTCTGGATCTTTCGCTGTTCTCCTCCTGGAACAGTTCAGCCTATAAGGTCACTACCGACGGGGGAATTGATGTCACCATCGCCCGCGATCTTTACACCTCGCTGGAACAGGGTTCTGATACCTATCATCTGTCACCCCTGGTGAATGTCGATAAAAAGATCAGCCACTTCATTTACGGTCTGGCCATGCAGTTCAATATGGGGCGCTTCAACCTGGCCCTCAAAGCCGCACCGTTCAGCGGTCAATATTATTCCCTTGGCCTCGGATATAAAATCCTGAAAGAGAAAAAATCCTGAC
>CAILAQ010000096.1 GCA_903832165.1 uncultured Bacteroidota bacterium
TCAACGGTTTTTCTGGAAGAAGATGCATTTGGTTCCGACCGCTACTTCACCAGTATAACCTGGGATCCCTCTGAGAATTATATATATGCAGGAGTGTTAAATCGAGAGCAGAATCATTTGCTTCTAAATCAATATGATGCAAAAACAGGACACAAGCTCAGAACCCTGTTCGAAGAAACTTCGGCGAAATATGTTGAACCGCTGAACACCCTGATGTTTAATCCGAATGATCCTTCCCAATTTATCTGGAGCAGCGACCGGAGCGGTTTCTATCATCTGTATTTGTATCGAACCGATGGTACCTTTATCAGGCAGCTTACTCAGGGGGAATGGCTGGTAACGGATTTTCTGGGCTGGGATAAACACGGTAAATACATCTTTTTCCGGGCCACGGATCCAAGTCCGCTGGAACGCCATATTTATCGACTTGATCTCGGTACGGGAGCGAAGCTTCAACTGACACCCGAGCAGGGTACTCATGATGGCTGGATTAGTCCGGACGGTCGTTATATTATTGACAGCTATTCAAGCTATACCGTACCCAGGCGGATTCTGCTCAGAGAAATCGGAGCTAAGGAATTCAGAATGATCTCTGATGCCCCAAATCCTGTTGCCAGCCTGAAAATGGGGCAATATCGCTCTTTTAGTATCAAGGCTGCCGATAAGAAGACCGATCTGTACGGATATATGGTTCTGCCTCCTGACCTGGATTCCACAAAAAAATATCCTGTAGTTGTTTATGTTTATGGAGGACCGCATGCACAGCTGGTTCTGAACACCTGGCTTGGAGGTGCCTCAGGTTGGCAATATTATATGGCTCAACTGGGGTATATATCAATGACACTGGATAATCGCGGGTCCGACGCCCGCGGAAGGGATTTTGAGCAGGTTATTCACAGAAACCTTGGAAAAGCTGAGATGGCAGATCAGATGGAAGGAATCAACTACCTTCTTTCACTTCCATATGTTGATTCGAACCGGATAGGTGTTCATGGCTGGAGTTACGGCGGTTTTATGACAACTTCGCTGATGCTTAATTATCCTGATATTTTTAAAGTTGGCGTTGCAGGAGGACCGGTCATCGACTGGAAATTTTATGAAGTGATGTACGGGGAACGTTACATGGATATGCCATCGGAAAATCCGGAAGGATATGAGTTGTCAAGCACTCTTCTGCACGTAAAGAATCTCAGGGGCAGACTGATGCTCATTCACGGGGATAATGATTCAACGGTGGTATGGCAGAATTCATTGATGTTCGTGAAAAAGTGCATCGATGAAGGTAAACTGGTGGATTATATGATTTATCCTCAACATCCCCATAACGTCAGGGGTAAGGACCGGGTTCACCTGATGAGGACAGTCACCCGTTATTTTCAGGATAATCTCTGATCAGCTGATGGATTTGGAGTAAGTCGTGAGCTCTGCTGCCGTTAAGGTTACCTGCTCAATAAAACGATTAACAAGAGTTGGATATTGATCCGCCCCGGTTCCTGCCTTTGTATTTATTTCAAGAGTCTTCAGGTCATCAGCCAGAGAATTCATTCCCATGACCGCAACAGAGGATTTTGCTTTATGAGCCAGCGCACCCAGTGCCTTGTAATCTTTGCTTTTCAAGTGATCTGCAAGCCCTTCGGTAAATTCTGGAAGTTGGTCAATAAAAATCTGAATCATCTCTATAATTAATTCATTGCTTCCCATCGACATGCTTTCAAGATAAGCTAAATCAGCAAATGTGAATTTGGTGGACATCGTGAAGAAATATTTGTATGCAAAGTTAAATAACAATTTTTACTATGCACTCACTTGATGTACAAAACCCAATATAAATCATAAAATATATAGACCGAAAGGCATATATTTGTGATAATACCAAAACGATAAATTTAAGGAATATGACCACTAAGA
>CAILAQ010000097.1 GCA_903832165.1 uncultured Bacteroidota bacterium
ACCTGAAAGACGCGTACATGAAAACTTCTTACGCCGAGACATGCATGATGGCCCGATGCCGCTTGACTTTAACGTTTGGATCGTTAGAAACAAAAATCGAACCATCTTAGTGGATACTGGATTTGGCCAAAGAGCTGCCAATGAAAGAAAGCGCAGCATCGATTTCGACCCTGTTGACGGGCTCAAGCGCCTAGGTATTGAGCCAGACAGCATTCATGACATTTTTATTTCGCATTTGCATTTCGATCATGATTGCTGCACCGAAAATCATTTCAGAAGCAGGGTTTCCAATCATATGCACTCCCAGAATTTCATTGTATTTTTCCCCGGTCAAAATCTTGATCAGTCCGTTTTTGCCTTCATTTTCTACCACAAACCGTCCGGCGAACGCCATTGGCATTGTGCGCACTTTATAGGCTATGTTTTTAGATTTCGCTTCCTCTTCGGTTAGTCCGACGCAGGCAATTTCGGGATTTGTGTATACGACAGAGGGGATGGCATTGTAACGCATACGGTCAGCTATTCCGCAAATATTATTGATGGCGACTTCCCCTTCGCGGCTGGCTGTATGGGCGAGGAGTGAGAATCCGGTAATGTCGCCCGCTGCATAAACATTAGGAATATTTGTGCGACAGCGGTCATCAATTTTTACTCCGCCCCGCAGAATTTCCACGCCCAGGGCTTCCAGGTTGAGCCCTTCTGTAACAGGTTTTCTTCCAACACTTACCAGGATTTCTTCACTGATAATGCTTCCTGTGGTCCCGTTTCTTTCGAAAATAACCTCCTTGCCTTTTACTTCGATAACTTTGGATCCCAGATAAAAAGCAATTCCTTTTTTCTCAAATTCCTTGCGAAGCAAAACGCTCATCTCTTTATCTGTAGGACCCAGGATTTCATCAAGCATTTCAACAACCGAGACTTTGGATCCCATGCTGTTGAAAAAGCTGGCAAATTCCATTCCGATGACCCCACCTCCTATGATTGTTAATGATGCCGGAACCGACTGGATTTCCAGAATTTCGCGGTTTGTCATGACTTTTTCTCTTACCAATCCTTTTATCGGCGGGATGAATGCTTCGGAACCGGTTGCCAGGAGAATATTGCGGCATTCATACAGCTGTTCCTCTGATTTAATCTTGATATGGTCTGTGGCCCGTTCGGCAATTTCCGCGTTCGCAAAAACCACTTCAACTTTTCCATGTTTCAGTGCAGCTCCGATTCCGGCAACCAGTTTTGCGACAACTTTGTTTTTTCGCTGCATGATTTTAGCGAAATCATAAGTCACCTCGCCGCAATTAATGCCGTATTTACTTCCTTCTCTTGCATGGTCATAGAGTTTAGCTGAGTAAAGGAGAGTTTTGGTGGGGATACAGCCTTCGTTCAGACAAACCCCGCCCAGTTTCTTTTTATCGAACAGTACGACCGATAATCCCTTTTGGGCAGCTCGTTCTGCGGCAACATATCCTGCAGGGCCACCGCCGATGATTCCGATATCATACATATTGGTAAAGATTTTTAATTCGGTTAAATAGTCACATCAAGGTTTTCAATCTCCAGCCTGATCTCCCGCAGGAAAGCGGAGGCGGGTGCGCCATCGAGTGCCCGGTGATCATAGGTCAGGGAAAGTCCGATAAACGGAACAAAGCCAAGAACTCCGTTGCCCAGATCCGTTGGCCTGGTGATTATTGTGTTAACGCCGAGGATGGCTACCTGCGGGAGATTGATCACGGGTGTGAAAAGCTCGACTCCATAGGCTCCCAGGTTTGATACTGAGAAAGTGGCGGCTTCACTGGCAAGCAATTCTGGGTTGACATTACCTTTTTTGCAGCTGTTTGCTACTGATTTTAGCTGTTTAGCCAATTCCTGGATCGAAAGGTTATCTGCATTTTTTACTACCGGAACCATAAGGCCGCGTTCAGTATCCACTGCGAGTCCCAGATGGACTTTTTTAAACAGTCGCAGGCTGTCGCCCAGAAAATGGCAATTTGCCATTGGGTGCTTTTGAAGCGCACGGATTACAGCATAGCAAACCAGATCGTTGATCGTGATATTTCCGGAGGTCCCTTTTTCGTATGCCTCTTTGACCTGTTTGCGCAATTCGAGCAATTTTCTCGCATCTGCGCTGGTGTGGTGAGTAAGCTGTGCGGAGTTTTGAAGTGACTCATGCATTTTTGCAGCTATTATCTTCCGCATGTTCGACAGCTTCCTGATTTCGATTTCTTCCCCGGTGCGTGGTGCCTGAGAAAGTAAATCGTTAGCCGTTACGCGGTTTCCGATACCGGTTCCCTGTAGCGGGATAAATTTTCCTCCTTCACTGGCAACAGCTTTAGCTAACGGCGTTGATAGCCCACGTGACCCGGCTGCCAAAAGTATGTCCTGTTCAATTATCCGACCATCCGGACCGGAGCCCGCTATATTCGCAATGCTGATTCCAAAGTCCCGGGCCTTTATCCTTGCTCTGGGTGAAATTTTTATTTCGCCTCCAGCTGATGCAGTATAGGCAACTTGAATTGCGGGTTTTTCTAATGAATTCCTCACCTCCTCACCATTCCTCACCTCCTCACCATTCTGCTCTTTTTCTTCTGTTATCGGTGCATCACTGAACTGATCAAGAGGTTCACCGGGATTGCCGATGACAGCCACAATTTTCAGAACGGGAACCTCATCTCCTTCAGCGAAGAATCTTTTCAGTAAAACACCTTCAGATTCAGCTTCGCATTCAAAGGCAGCTTTATCAGTTTCATAACTGAAAAGGATATCGCCTTTTTTAACCTGATCTCCTTCCTTTTTATTCCAGTTGCTGATGATGCAACTCTCGACTGATTGTCCCTGACGGGGCATGATAACAGGATTAGCCATGTATAACTTATTATTACATGTTAATGAAACGAATTGAAAAGTTTTTCAAAAATACTTATATTTGTTGATAAATGAATTAGTTTTGATAAAAATAAATTGAACTTGTATATACATGTTGCCACAATATCGTAGGGTTTATGAATTGCTGCGCAAACACATTCTTGAAGGTGTTTATCAGGAAGGTGATATTCTGCCATCTGAAAATGAGTTGTGCCGGCTGCATGGGATAACACGTCCTACGGTAAGGCAGGCCCTTTCGAAACTGATGAATGACGGGCTGATCCATAAGCATCAGGGTAAGGGGAGCATCGTTCACCGGATACCCCAGGATATTGGTATATTATCAGTTTCCGGAACCACTTCCGCCATTGGCAAAAAAATATTAAAAACTCATATTCTCAGTGGACCAACGATAATGCAATGGCCGGAAAAATTTATTTTCGAACTTTCACCGGTTGAAGTTGAATCAGGCTGTATTTACCTTGAGAGGGTCCGTATGGTGAACGAAATTCCGCTGTTTTACGATATCAGCTATATTGCCAACATTAATCTTCCGCGGTTTTCCTCAAGAACTTTTGAAAACAAATCGCTTTTTGAAATCCTTAGGAAGAGTTATTCCATTGAGATCAAGGGAGGTGAACAGCGGCTAAAAGCTATTTCGGCTCAGGGAAACATCATCGATCTTCTAAAAGTAAAAAAGGGAAACCCTATACTTTACCTGGAAAGGAAGCTGGAAACCAGCCGTGCAAACTTTTTTGTTTATTCTACGTTATTTTGCAATACTGAAACCCATTCCCTCTACGGGGCCTTTTAAAGAACCAAGCATGAAAACTAAAGCAGTCAGAATTTACGGTAAAAACGATCTTCGTCTGGAGGAATTTGAACTGCCTGAACTCCGCGACGATGAGATTCTGGCCCATGTTATATCCGACAGCATCTGCATGTCGTCATATAAAGCGGCAAAACAGGGTGCGGATCACAAAAGAATTCCCGATGATATCCATATTAATCCCACTATGATAGGTCATGAGTTTTGCGGTGAAATTGTGGAGGTTGGTGCAAAATGGAAAAGCAAATTTACGGCGGGAAATAAGTTCTCGATCCAGCCGGCATTAAATTACAAAGGCAGCCTGGATGCCCCCGGATACTCCTATCGATTTATTGGCGGAAATGCCACCTATGTTATTATTCCAAATGAGGTGATGGAAATGAACTGCCTGCTGGAGTATTCCGGAGAAGGCTATTTCATGGCTTCATTATCGGAACCCATGTCGTGCATTGTTGGCGCTTTTAAGGCAAATTACCATACCATTACCGGATCGTATGTGCATCATATGGGTGTGGTTCAGGGAGGGAATATGGCCATCCTCGCCGGCGCAGGTGCCATGGGCCTTGGTGCGGTGGATTATGCGATTCACTGCGATCGCCGGCCCGGCTTGCTGGTAATTACTGATACTGACAGCGAAAGGCTGAAAAGGGCTGAATCACTTTTCCCGGTGAGTGAAGGCCGGAAATGTGGCGTAAAGCTTTGTTTTGTCAATACTAAAGAGATACTGAATCCCGAGGAATATCTCCTCTCTTTAACCGATGGCAATGGGTATGATGATGTATTTGTTTTCGCTCCGGTAAGGCAGGTCACAGAACAGGCCGACCGGATTCTCGGCCGCGATGGATGCCTGAATTTCTTTGCCGGACCAACCGATCCCGGATTTAAAGCTGAATTCAACTTCTATAATGTTCATTATGCTACCACCCATCTGGTGGGGACCAGCGGAGGCAATACCGAGGATATGATTGATTCACTGAGGATGATGTCGGAGGGGACCATCAACCCTGCCGTCATGATTACTCACATCGGCGGACTGGATGCAGTTATCCCTACTACACTGCACCTTCCGGAGATCCCGGGCGGCAAGAAGCTCATCTATACAAATATCAATCTTGAGCTTACCGCCATCTCAGATTTTGCCGAAAAAGGCATGGAAAATATGGTGTTCAGCGAACTAAATAAGCTGGTTCAAAAATACAACGGATTGTGGAATGTGGAAGCGGAAAGGTTTTTGCTGGATAATCACACAAATGTTTCATGACCGTAGTTAATTTGCAGCGAGGCTTCTATTCATCCAGTCGTGATTCAATATTCATTTGTTGATGCAGAACTGTGATAATTTCCAATATATCATCTTTCAAGTTTATTCTGTAAAACCAGATTTTTCACCTTTTTTAAGTTCCTTAATAAGTTCTGTTTTTTTGGTTTCTTCATGTTCAAACATTCTTAAAGTAGCTTTTCCTCAGAATCTGACCATCATCACTCCCTGACCCGGAAGCTCGGCTGTTGCTCCGATTTCGCCAGATTTATTCTCGCCGGTATCGCACTTCCAGATTTTTGAACCGTTTTTCGGTGTCAGGGTAAAACTGTCGGTTGATATTGCAGGGTTGTACAACGTGACAACAAATCCATCCCCATCGTCGGCAGGTTTAAATGCTATGACCGTAATTGTTTTACTATCAAAGGTGAAAGGACATACATAAGGGTCCTTAACAGCAGCTCGCAGAACCAGGGGCTGACTGAATCCCGTTGCAAATCTGCTGGTCTCAGCCGGATCAAATGTTCCGTGCGGCCTCAGGATATACCTGAATACCACAGGTCCTTCCTGATGCTGACGATAGTTGGTTCCCCAATGATTATTCATGGCCCAGGAATACAAAGTCTGTGTCGGCTCCACTTTTTTTCTCCAGATATCAGGATTGTTCTGCGAGCCTACCAAATTGGCTGAAATTTCGCCAACCTCAACTAATGGAGCATCCAATGTAACCCAGGTCACCCCTTCAGTGGAGTTGGAAACATCTGCCCACCGACCGGTGGTGAACCAGTTTTTACAAGCACTCGGCATCTGGTCCTTCTCCGGAATCATCTGTCCCAGCGGAAGATCAAGTTTCATGGTTCCACCCGAAACTGCAAAAGGAAATCCAAAATTCACGCTCTCTTTGTTCAGGTTTTGCGAGGCATAACCGTCCCCGATTTTTGCTGGCATGGCGACTCTCTTTTTGTCAACCACATTGATCATAATCACGAAATCAGTATCCTCGGCCAGCCAAACTTCACGTACCAGTTTATTGCATCCCGGAGCATCACAGGTAATCTCCAATGCACTCACCAGTGGTCCATTCTCTTTAATTTTGATGGTAACCGGCATGTTAGTCTGCACTTTGCTCACATCTTTTCCTTCAAAAAACAGATACTGATTCGCTGCCTTACCCTTCGAATGATCAATAAGGTTTTTCCCTGTGCGCTTATCGGTCAGTGCTATGATATCTCCTTTGACCGGATCGATCTCGCATTCAATAAGATTATTGGAGATTTTATTTCCAGAGATTACAACGGAACCCGAAGGAACAACTTTACCAGGAATCACTGTAACCCTCGTTGCAGAAAATGGCGCCACTACGACTCCCAAAAGTGCAAGTTCCCCGTTTGCGAGTCTTTGGGATTTCAGAATTTTTCCGGATTCATCCACCACCTTATCGCCGGCGTTGCTCTGGTCTTTTGTCAGGAAAACCATCTCTTTCCGTGTCCAGCTATTGGTATTAATAATATCAATCTTGTTCCCCGGAAGATTTTCAGCCTGCGATTTATACAATGCATTGGTCATTTCCGCGGCCGCATCTGCATAACCCTTTTTAATGTC
>CAILAQ010000098.1 GCA_903832165.1 uncultured Bacteroidota bacterium
GGCATCTTTTTTATCCTTTTCAAATTTCATTTCGTTGGTATTATTGATAATTAGCTAACTCTGATATAGTTAATATTCCTATCTCTCAAATAATTGATAATATATTCAAAACACTTTTCGTGTTTTCCAACCAATTCCGGCGGGAAAACTCCTTTTTCAGAAAACAAGCCGGCCAAAAGCATATTTGCGGTTGCAGTTGCAGTATAACCGGTCGTTCTGGCCATTGAGGATGTTTGAGTATCGGTAGAATATTCATCATACAGATCATACACCACTTTCTCCGTTTCGCCTTTGGAGTTCACTCCTTTCATAGAAACGCGCATCACGGTTATTTCCGCTTCCTGTTCACCCAGTTTCCATTCATTAAAAAGAATTCTACTCGTCACCTCAAACGGAGAAACCTCATTACCGCCCACCAGAATCTTTTCCCTGCTGAAGAATCCGGCTTCCTTTAAAACCCTGACATACTCAACATGTCCGGGATACCTCAGTGTTTTTTCCTTCATATTCCGGATATGAGGCATGGTAAAAATGATTGACCTTAACCCATCGGAATTAAATGATTCCAACGTTCCAACCTTCTCGAATTCCACATATTCACAATCTGTCAATGGCTCACGGACAACGAGGCAGCCATTTTCAACATAGCGGGCAGGTCTGGTATATTCCTCCAATACATCTACCGGCGAAAACGGTGCTTTGTAGTAGAAAGGCCACTTTTTTACTTTTGGTAAACCTCCGACCAGACACTCAAAATCGGTCAATTTCAGTTTTTCATTAAAATAGCCGAGCAGGAAATTATCCATACCCGGTGCCACTCCGCAATCCACAATGGCGGTAACTCCATTTTCCTTAGCCAGCTTGTCGAGATCCAGAGAATTTTCGGAGAAAAAGGAGATATCCACCACATTCTTTCCTGATTCGATAATGGCGGTAAGCGTTTGATAACCAAGAAAACCGGGTACTGCGCAAACAACAAGATCAAAAGGGTTCAAAGCCTGTTGAAGTGCGGATTTATCAGTTACATCCAATTCAAGGATCATAATCGCCTTACATTTTTCTTTTACCCTGGACAGCCGGTCCCGATCAATATCAGAAAGGGTAACTTCGTGATTTTTTGCCAGGTCAATGGCGATGGCACTTCCGACCATTCCGGCTCCCAAAACTATTATTTTACTCATAACCAGTATTTAAATTATTTCCCAACGATGCGTTCCACTGAATGAATAGATACCGGGCCCATCAAACCAGATTCTTGTAAAGGTGAACCCTTTGACCACAGGCGCCAGCTGGTAAAAGTGAAACGCCCGGATGGACTTGGTTTCTTATTCTCCAGCCATTGCGGCCATTTTTTAAGAGTTCCATTTTGATTACGTTCACTGTCTTCAGCAAGCTGTTCGTCACCTATCATCCTGTTGATCATAAGATTAACAACTTCTATTTCGAGC
Source organism: uncultured Bacteroidota bacterium (assembly GCA_903832165.1). Classification (GTDB taxonomy): domain Bacteria; phylum Bacteroidota; class Bacteroidia; order Bacteroidales; family UBA12481; genus UBA12481. Next base: position 1,449 of record CAILAQ010000098.1, read on the forward strand.
GAATTTTCACCTTCCCGGAGCGCATCGGTAATTTCAACGCGATATGGGGGTCTCCAGAGGATTCCAAGATCTTTTCCATTAAGTTTCACTTTTGCCATCACTGCTACCCTGCCGAGATCAAGATAAACCACCTGTTTTACTTTTCCGTTGCTCTTTTCAGGCATAGTGTATTTAAAGGATTTCCGATAGGTTGCGGTACCTGAAAAATACTTCACTCCATTATCCGGATGTCTGCTCCAGGAGATCAGCTTATCGAGAACGACCTTATCAGGCGCACCCCAGCCGGGAGTAAAGTTTAGATCCCATTGGCCGCCCAATTCCATTTTCGGAGGAATTCTATCGGTTAATATACTATGTGTTTTTCCATCCGCAGTTTTGAATTCATAAGTTCCGTTTTTCAATATCTCGCGACCGACCAGGTCGAATACCTGCTCATTTTTCAGAACGACTGTAGTGTCCGGCACCGTTTTGAAAAGCTGGTTGATTTCATCAGCATTCAAAGCTTTTGCATACTGACCAAGGGCGGCCACCTGACCGGTAAATGTTTTCACACGCCGTGTATGAATCACACCGAAACCTCCGTGAACAATTTTGGTGCTTTTCAAACCTTTATGAACCATCTTCCCGTTGATCCAAAGGGTCGGGGTATTATCCTGATATACAACAGCGATGTGTGTCCATCCGGTTATCGGGATCTCCTGAACAAGAATTGACGGAAAATAATCGGCTGTGTGTTCACAGACAACAACACCATTCGTACCAACCCCGAAACCGGCGCCGGCATCTTTAACCGTCCAGACTTCGTGACCGGGAGCAGCATATACCACATCATTCCGTTCGCCAGACATTGCATTTGCACCTTTATTTGTCTCTACCGGTAGGGCAATCTCCAGATCGGGTTTCACCCAGCCGACCATGGTAAAATTGGTGCGGGTTTCAACTCCGGGAGCTGCAGCCATCTCTTTCTTAACAGATATATCCATGGATACCAGCTCTTTTCCGTCGGCTTTTACAGAGACTATCCTATCTGCTGCTTTAACAATCTCCTTAGTGAAAACGATAAATCGGGAGCCTGATGGTTCAAACCGGATAGGGATAATAGTACTTACGCCCGATTCTTCAAAAACGGTGATCGGCTCCATTTTCCCTGTAACAGCATCCCATGATTCCGGTTTCATGCCGGCAACGCGGAAGCTGCAAACGATATCGGTGTTCTCCTTTTCCTGACTGGCAATGAAAAAGACCTCTTTCCCGTCAATGGACCGGTGAATGAAATTCATCGGCAAGCTGGAAATAAAATCAGGTTTGATGCCCATTGCTCCGAGGGCCTCAGATGGTGATTTACCGGCTATAATTTTACCACTGCCCCAGAGATTTTCGACCATTTTCTTAACCTGTGCATCCGAATCAGGATACCCTGAAAGCCCCGGTGCTTTTGTGGGAGCCTTACCTGTCACTTTTGCGCCGGCCTCCACGAGTGCAGTAATTTTCGTCAGCATGGCAACCGACATCTCTGCATCTTCGGGCAATACCAGCAAGCGGTAATGCATACCGGAAGGAACTGCCAGCATTCCGTCCTTAACGGTTACATCTTTAAGGAATTTCTGCGGGCTGATGCCATCATAATCATATCCGTTCAATTTCAGGACACGGAATCTTTGCAGGGGCTCCTCGGAATTCAGGCTCAGCACATCAGCTACGAATGATCCCTGCCGAAGCATATACTGGCATCTGGCGACATATTCATGCCAGGCTTTCGAGTCTTCCCACCAGGTTTGCGTCCGTTCATAATGCAAACCCCAGGGGCCCATGGTCATACCCGGCCGGCGATCCTCCGCCCAGGGCTGCATGGCATAACGATGGATGATAAAGCGGTTAACGCCGTCGCAAAACGCCCGGTCGCCCAATGCCTTGATCGAGGCAGGATGCAGCAACCAGCGCTCTTCACTGCCCGAAGTAAAAGACTCTGCACCAGTGATAGGCAAGCCGTTCACATGCGAAAGCGAGGACATTGCCTTCTGAGTCCACCAGAATCCGCCACCGTCCTGCGTCCAGAACTCACTAATCGGTTCATCGATATAATTTCCAACATCGAGGTCATTCGCGGGTGTCGAATAAGACTCCATCGACAGACGCAATCCATCTTTATTTGCCAGTTCTTTCAGGTGGCCGATATAATTTATCACCAGCAGATCCGTTTGCCGTATCAGCGATCACTAATATATTCTGTGCGGA
>CAILAQ010000099.1 GCA_903832165.1 uncultured Bacteroidota bacterium
CATTCTCTACCGGGGTACTGCTGGGTGTCGCCTACAGTGCTTCAATCGGAGGTGTTATGACACTGGTTGGCACCCCACCCAATCTTTCCTTTCTCAGAATTTATCAGGTAATGTTTCCCCAGGCGCCGCAAATAACATTTCTGCAGTGGATGCTGTTTGCCGTACCCGCCGGAATCCTGCTTCTCGCTGCCGCCTTTACACTTCTTTACTTCCGGTATGCCCGTGGCAGCAAGACCAAAGCCGTAAAAGACCTGCCGATTAAAACAATGAGAGCTGGTCTGGGACCGATGAGCCGCGAAGAAAAAATAGTGTTGATCAGTTTTATTTTTATGGCCATTTGCTGGATCACCCGCTCCGACCTGGAAATTGGAAGCACTACCATTAAAGGCTGGGCATCGCTGTTTGGAAAGCCTGCTTTTATCAATGACGGTACGGTGGCCATTGCTATTTCACTTCCTCTGTTCATGATCCCGGTCAAGGGTCAGGCCCGGCAAAAAGTCATGGACTGGGAAACAGCCAGTCAACTGCCCTGGGATATTATTCTTCTGTTCGGGGGTGGATTCGCATTGGCCAACGGATTCAGGGATTCAGGATTATCATTATGGGTTGGGACTCAGCTTCAGGGTCTATCTGGCTTGCATCCTATTATTTTAATACTGATTATCAGTCTATTGGTTACTTTTTTGACTGAGCTTACCTCCAATACAGCCATCACTGAAATGATACTTCCGGTTTTAGCCGGCATGGCTATCGCGACCAAAATGCATCCACTGCTATTGATGCTCCCTGCAACATTATCTGCTTCAATGGCTTTCATGCTGCCTGCCGGAACACCACCAAATGCGATAATTTTCGGAACTAAACGGGTATCCATAAGGGAAATGGCCTCAACCGGGGTATGGCTGAACCTGATCGGTGCTGTGATCATTACAGCCGTGGCCTATTTTATCGGATCGGCCGTATTCAATATTACACCCGGTGAATTTCCTGCCTGGGCTGTAAGATAACCACGGAGATTTCCATGGTTAGTTTTTTCTTCCCTAATTTCCCGAGATCAAAGCAAGCTCGCCGAGGGCAATCGTGAGCATAGTCGCCAGATCTTCCATCGTTTCAGGCCAGATAGTGGAGGGTTTATCATCCGGAGTATGATAGGCTCCTGAACCGCCTGATGATGAAAAACTGACAGAAGGAATACCTGCCTGCATAAAGATTGCGGAATCCGAACGGGGCCTTCCTAAAAGTGTACTTTGCGAAGTGGTCAGATTCCGATGAACAAAGTTGGTATTGGCCTGATCAATGGCTTTATACAATTCAGGATAGTTCAATCCGCCGCCGGCATGAAGGTTCGGACCGATCCCAACACAATCCAGATTGATAAACCCTACTGTTTTCCCAACAGGAAACAGAGGATTCGTCGTATAGGTTTTTGATCCTATCAGCCCCTGCTCTTCCGCCCCCAGACCCATAAACAGGATCGATCTTTTAAAATGAATTCCCGAGGTTGCCAGTGCCTTCGCCACGCCAAGTAGGACCGCAACGCCCGATGCATTATCATTTGCTCCCGGACACATCTCCCATTGCATGCCACAATGATCAAGATGACCGCCGATGATGATCACCTCATTTTTCAGGACCGGATCAGAACCCGGTAACAATCCCATCACATTCATACCTATACCTTCCGGATGAAATTCTGTGACATTCTTAATGGTAACCGTTTTGCCAGTTGAAAAAGACTGAGGCTTCAGCTCTTTACTAATCCGTGCAACCACGTCGCCATAAACCTTGCCGGTACCCTTAAACAGATCTTCAACAACACGGCCGCCAACCATACTGACTAACAGATCCGCGTGATACTCATTATTGGTATTTGCCAAAGGACCATAGTTGTACAAAACTGCTAAAGCACCATGATTGATGGCGTTCTGCATTTTATACTGATGCAGTGAATACGGTTGCCAGTGTAAAAACTTTTCCGCGCCAACAGCCGGTGTCAGCGGTGCTTCTGGGCGCATCAGCACGATCTTGCCTTTCACATTTAATCCGGCATAGTCATCATAACCGAGCTCAGGAGCTGATATGCCATAGCCAACAAAAACAACCTCGGCCCTCACGGTACCCGAAGCCGAAGAACTGCCGGGCATATATTCATCGAAATAATGGTAAGATATTTTAACACTGTCCTTTGCATTTACCGCGAGATTCAATTCGAGTGAACAGCCTGGAAGAACAACCACATAGGGCTGCTTGAATTTCTGATACCACCCGTACTCCCCTGAAGCGGGACTGATCCCCCACTCCTTCATTTTTCCGGCTACCCATTCAGCAGATTTCTGGTAACCCTCCGATCCGGTTAATCGGCCCTGATACTGATCTCCGGCCAGTTCCACCACGTAACTGAGCAATTCTTCACTTTTGATATTCCAGGTTGCCGGAAGCAGTGCGTTCTGAGGTGTCTGGCTGAAAGCAAGCTGGCTGATGACCAGAGTGAATAAGAGCATCAAAAGGTTTTTCATTGGTAAATATTTGAGGCTAAGGTCGGAAATCATATCTTTGCATACAAGCAAATCAAACGAGCTGCATGATGAATAAATCAA
>CAILAQ010000100.1 GCA_903832165.1 uncultured Bacteroidota bacterium
GGCATTGATCAAAAATAGACAAAAGAAAAATTAAGAAGGTTGAAGGCCAGTGCCAGTTTTGAATTTTGGAATTTCAGAATGAAGTATCGGAGCTGCCCTTGGTCTTCTGTGATCTCTTATAACGGATAAACTGCAGATTCCTTATAAAGGCTTTCTAAAAAGTAAAAAGGGTTGAGATTCGAATTCAGAATTCCGAGGGAGGAGATTCAAGTGTGCATACAAAAAACCCCGGGCCGAGGCCCGGGGTTAGTTATATCGCTCTTTTACCCTTCAGAATACTTCATTTTTCAACTTCAGCATTCAGAATTGGTCTTCGAATCTCTAACTTCTACCACTTGGGTATTTCCCTTCCAGGTGTCCAGGGATATCCGAGTTTGTCGAATTCCTTTTTGAGGTTATCGACAGACTGCTTGATCTGCAGGATCTGCGGAAGGATTTTTGTCATTTCGCCGGCCACGATATCATATTGCTCAACAGCACTTTCAGGAACATCCTGGTTCGCGCTGATGTAGCGTGCGCTTCCGATACGTGAAGCCAGGCCCGGCTCGGCTGCATCCTGCATGCGGCCGATGATCGGGTTGCCATTAAAGCGGATACCAAGATCTTTCAACTGAGTCTCGAGTGATTTCAGTTCCTTCATCATGGTGTCTGCACCTCCATAGGTGAATACCAGCTGCTTGCCATACTGAACGGCCGAGGAGAATGATTCCATTTCCGACTGGCTGGCGCTTACTGCGTTGCCCAGCTTGTTTGCTTTTTCGATAAAGGCAATCACTGATGCCCGGTCTTTAGCAGGGAAGGTGAAATTATTGATCAACCTGACGGAGAATGGCTCCGGTCCGGCCAGTTGCGTAACGGTACCTGCAACATTGCGGGCAAGCTCAACCGTGTATTTTCCGGGAAGGGCTGTTACCGGAGCGGGCGGGGTGCCCATTGGGTTGGCTTTCCCCCCGGGATTCACCAGGCCTTTAATCTCCTGATCATAGTCCCAGGTAAGTTTGGATATTCCGGTTGTCTCGCCGGTTTTGAAAACTTTAACCACCTTACCAGAAGCATCTTTAATAGTGAAGATCAGGAATGCTGCCTGTTCCTCTTCCTCAGCGCGAAGATCAGCATAGGTTGGATATGGAGGTATGGTGCCATCCTTGCGTGCTTTTGCCTGAGCTTCCTTGCGGATTTGTTTCAGTGTTTTATTGGCATCTTTAACAAAATAGGTAAAGGTTACGCCGTAAGCAGGGTTGGGCGCACTGAAATAGGCATGTCCCTGGCCATATTTTCCGCCGGTCTGACTATACATGATACCCTCCTTAATCGGATAAATCATAGCATCCTTGTCGAGGTCGGCAGGGGTGAAATTTCTCAGCAGGGTATAATCATCCAGGATATAAAATCCGCGGCCGAAGCTGGCCAGTACCAGGTCGTTTTCACGTTCCTGAATGACGATATCATAAATACAGGTTGTCGGCAGGCCGGATTTGATCTGAAGCCATTTTTCGCCGCCATTTATTGATATCCAGAAACCAAATTCAGTACCCACAAAGAGCAGGTCCTTTTTAACGCGATCCTGTTGAATTGCATGAACCATGCCATTTTCAGGCAGGTTAGCTGCCATTGATTTCCAGGTTTTGCCTAAGTCGGTACTTTTGAAAAGGTAAGGTTTGAAGTCGGCACGTTTGACATTATTATAGCTGACATACAGCGTATTAGCATCGAATCTGTCGGCCAGGATATAGCTTACATAGGTCATGTCGGGCACACCAGGTACACTTTCAATCTTGGTCCAGGTTTTACCATCATCAGTGGTAATCTGGATCAGGCCGTCATCGGTTCCAACGAACAGTAATCCCTGTTTAAGGGGAGATTCAGCCAATGCAACAATGTTTCCCCAAACCGAGGTTGAATTATTTTTAGCAACGGCATCGATATTCTGAACAACGCCCATTACAGGAAGCTTGTTGCGGTCCATCTGGCGGGAAAGATCCGGGGAAATGGTTTCCCACTTATTGCCGTAGTTTGTTGACTTGAAGAGTTTGTTTGCAGCGAAATAGAGGGTTTTGTGATCGAATTTCGATATGAGTATGGGGGTATTCCAGTTCCAGCGATAAGCTTCGCCGAGTCTTTCCTGCGGCTGAATGCCAACAGCTTCGCCGCTTTTGCGATCATATCTTACCAGGCCGCCGAACTGTGATTCGGAGTAAACGATGTCCGGATTGGTAGGATCAACCTGCTGGAAAAATCCGTCGCCACCGCAAGTCACCCACCAGTCGTCGTTGACAACGCCGATATTTCGTGTGCTGCGTGACGGTCCGCCGAAAGAGTTATTGTCCTGGGTTCCGCCATATACATTATAGAATGGGGTATCATAGTCGATAGCAACTCGATAGAACTGAGTTACAGGCAGGTTTGATTTAAACAGCCAGGATTGGGCACGATCGAAAGTTTCATACACTCCACCGTCGCAGCCGATTATGTAATGAGCTTTATCGCGAGGGTCCATCCAGAAACAATGGTTGTCCACATGTTTGCCATTTTCGCCGAGTGAACTCCAGGAGCGGCCGGCATCGTCGGTAACCATGGCCACGGTTTCCATGGCGTAAACGCGGTCAACGTTCCATAAGTCGCAGTAAATGCGATTATAATACTGGCCAACACCTGATTGGTGATCGCTCATTTTTTCCCAGGAGACCCCGCAATTCGTGGTGCGGAAAATTCCACCGGAACCTTCTGCGGCTTCCACCACAGCGTAAACCACATCAGGATTTACCGGAGAGATGGCGAGGCCGATACGGCCGAGATCAACACCAGGGAGACCGCTGTTGATTTTGTTGAATGTTTTACCGGCATCGGTAGTTTTATAGATTGCCGATTCCGGACCACCATCAACGAGTGTCCAGACATGGCGGCGACGCTGGTAGGCAGTAACATAGATCACATCGGGATTTCTCGGATCCATCTCGATATCGGAAACACCGGTATTTTCACTGATGTCGAGGATTTTATTCCAGGTGGTTCCACCATCGGTTGTTTTGTATAAGCCTCGATCACCACCCGGACCCCATAACGGACCTTGGCAGGCAACATAAACGACGTCAGAATTTCTCGGATCGATACGGATACGGCCGATATGTTCCGATTTTCCAAGGCCCATATTCTTGAAAGAGCCTCCGCCATCGATGGATTTGTATACTCCATCGCCGTAACCGATGGCTCTTTGTGAATTATATTCACCAGATCCAACCCAGACAATCAGGGGATTGTTCTGGTCGACAACTACCGGTCCGACAGACCATGCACCGTAATTATCAAAAACCGACTGCCAGGTGGTGCCGTTATTGGTAGTTTTCCATACGCCACCGGCAGCAACGCCAACATAATATTCACTGTAATTTTTCGGGTTTACCGCAATATCGGCGATACGGCCGGAGGTGAATGCGGGTCCTATACTCCTGAACTTCAATGCACTGAATGTTGAGGAAGAAACCGGATCCTTCTTCGGCTCTTCCTTGGCGGTTTTCTTGTCAGCAGCCTGAGCAAAACCGAACATCAGGCCGATAATGAGCACTGTCATCAGGCCTTTCAGCAAGTTTGATAATTTAATCATGTTCGAAACGTTGTTTAATTTTAAGATTGCAAGGTACAATTCTCCGAAAGATGGTCGGACCGCAGCCGGTTAAAAAATGTTAAAGTGCGATTGCGTATATTTGCAAACTGAAAAAATTTAATCGATATGGCAAAGAGAATCCTTGCCCTTGCTTTCCTCTTCTTTCCACTTCTTCTTTCTGCACAGAGTATTAAAGACACTTGCCTGTCGCTGAACATGTTTTCTTTTCATGTGAGCGGACATATTCCTGCCGGAGATATCGGGCAGAGGTATGGATTGAATGCCGGAGTCGGTGGTTCCTACTGGTTTAAAACCAAGTCGAACTGGTTGATGGCAGCTGATTTTACTTATATTTTCGGAGAAAACATCAAGGAAGACAGCATCCTCGACGGATTAAAGGACCATGCCGGGTTTTTTATCACGAATAACGGAGCGCAGATGTATCCTACCATCAGCGAGCGTGGCTTTTATGCCGGGTTGCGGCTTGGCAAGATTTTTCCGGTTATCGGGCCCAATCCGAATTCGGGGCTGATGGTAACTGCGTCAGCCGGCTTGCTTCAGTATAAGACTTTTTATCGCCTCGAGGAGAAAAGTATTCCCGTTCTTGCTGATAATTATACCAAGCTGATCGATTATTTAACCAATGGTTTTGCCATGGAGCAGTTCATCGGATATCTTCATCTGGATAATAAAGAGCCCATAAATTTTTATGCCGGATTTGAGTTCCATGAGGCATGGACAGCAGGACGACGCGACTGGCTCTATAATCTTCGCGGTCCGGACAATACCCCGCGTCACGATTTTCTTTTCGGGATTCGCATTGGCTGGATTTTCCCGGTGGGTAAGAAAACTACCGGCACTTACACTTATTTTTAGCGCCAGTGCTGCTGATTTATCAGATCGGGATCAGACTGTATTACCTGATCATTCTGATGGCCTCGCCATTTTCCCGGAGAGCCTTGCAATGGATTTCAGGTCGCAGGGAGAACAAACCCCTTCTATCACTCCGGACTGCCGATAAGAGAGGGCGTACCCTGTGGATGCATGTTTCTTCGCTCGGCGAATTTGAGCAGGGCCGACCGGTGATTGAGCGATGGAAAGCAGAGTTCCCCAAAGACAAAATTATGCTGAGTTTTTACAGCCCTTCGGGTTTCAATGTCCGTAAGAATTATCCGCTGGCCGATCTGGTTTTTTATCTGCCGCTGGATACGCCTAAGAACGTGAACCGGCTACTCGATCATCTTCAGCCCGATATTTTTATCCTGGTCAAATATGATTTCTGGCCCAATTTGCTGAGAGCACTTCATCAGCGGAAGATACCATCGTATCTGATATCTGCACGATTTCGGCGCGATCAGTATATCTTCAAATGGTGGGGTTCTGCTTTTCTCAGGCAGCTCAGGGTTTTCAGATGGATTTTTGTGCAGGACGAGGCGTCAGAAAAACTACTTAAGAGCTTTGATTTTGGCCGGGTGATTGTGGCGGGGGATACGAGGGTGGACGCAGTTATGACCCAAGGCAGGAGGGCAGAAGGGCAGGGAGGCAATAAGGAAGGGCAAAAGGCAGAAGGCAAAAGGCACAAGGTGATTATTGGGGGGAGTACGTGGCCGGAGGAGGAGAGGATGCTGGCAAATTTGTGGAAGTCGGAAGAGTTCAGGAAGTTTAAGGAGAATAAGGAGTACAAGGAGGGAGAGAATAGCTGGAGGCTGGTGATTGCTCCGCATGATATCTCGGAGGGGCATTTAGCAGCAATTGAAGCGCTTTTCGGTGCAGATTGCGTTCGATTCAGTCGCTGCAATCAACCTCTGATGGAGTCTTTGATGAAGAATCCTGTTATTCTTATTGATTCTATAGGTCTTCTGTCTTCGTTATATGCCTGGGCGGATATTGCCATAATCGGAGGAGGATTTGGCAAGGGCATCCATAATACTTTAGAGCCGGCGGCTTTCGGACTGCCTGTTGTTTTTGGACCTGAATGGACAAAATTCAGGGAAGCGGAGAGCCTGATCAGAATCGGGGCCGCTTTCTCCGTAACCGATCAGCAAAGTTTTTCATCGACGATTATCAGGCTTTGTTCAGATCCTGTTTTCCGCGTTGAATCAGGGGTTCTGGCACTCAAATACATGGAAAGTCAGACTGGGTCTAGTGATCTAATAATTAAGTGTTTATTGGAAAAATGGTGAACAATCCCTGTTCATAAATGGATATGAACAGGACAAACCATTGGTAACCAATTACCTTATGACCTTCTAGCACCAAATGTTAGTAAAATTGATTTTTTCATTAGCTCGGGCCGACTAAATTTGATATCAGGGCGGAAGGCCCCTAAAATCTAAACCTTTTTGTCTAATTCATTGAGAAACAGATGTTATCAGTGCCAGGTATATAGAAGAAATGTCAGTCAGAACAGAAAAAGGTCGCAAGACCAACAGTTTGGAGGAGGCGGTAGCAGCTTCACGCAAGTATTTTAAAGGTGATGACCTTGCGGCAACCGTTTGGGTAAACAAATATGCGCTGAAGGATTCAGCAGGCAATATTTATGAATTATCTCCCGATGATATGCACCGGAGGATGGCTCATGAGATTGCCAGGATCGAAAAGCGTTATCCCAATCCGATGATGGAGGAGGAACTGTACCAGCTCCTGAAGGACTTCACCTATATCATCCCCCAGGGTGGTCCAATGACTGGAATCGGCAATCCGTTCCAGATCTCTTCATTATCGAACTGCTTTGTAATAGGTAACGATGGTGCATCTGATTCTTACGGAGGCATCATGAAGATCGACCAGGAACAGGTTCAGCTGATGAAGCGCCGTGGAGGCGTTGGTCACGATCTGAGTCATATCCGTCCCACGATGAGTCCGGTTATGAACTCTGCACTGACATCAACCGGGGTTGTTCCGTTTATGGAGCGTTACTCCAATTCCACGCGTGAAGTTGCCCAGGATGGCCGCCGTGGCGCCCTCATGCTCAGTATCTCAATAAAACATCCTGATGCTGAGAATTTTATCGATGCAAAAACTGAAAAGGGAAAAGTAACAGGTGCAAACGTATCAGTAAAAATTACTGATGAGTTTATGCAGGCTGTGGTCAGTAATGGCCGCTTTAAGCAGCAATTCCCAATCAAATCAGATAATCCAAGTCATTTAAGAGAAATTGATGCCAGGCCATTGTGGGAAAAAATCATTCACAATGCATGGAAATCCGCTGAACCCGGTGTATTATTCTGGGATACGGTCATCAAGGAATCCATACCTGATTGTTATGCTGATCTTGGCTTTGAGACCGTATCGACCAATCCTTGCGGCGAAATACCTTTGTGCCCATATGATTCCTGCCGGTTATTGGCTATCAATCTTTACTCATATGTAGATCATCCTTTTACACCGGATGCACGCTTTGATTTCGAGAAGTTCAAGCAACATGTTCATTATGCTCAGCGCATGATGGATGATATTATTGATCTGGAAGTTGAAAAAATCGAAGGCATTATCGGGAAAATCAATACCGATCCGGAAGATTATGAACTGAAGCGCGTGGAGATCAAGCTTTGGGAAAATATCCGGAAAAAGACTGAACAGGGACGACGCACCGGTATCGGCATCACCGCTGAAGGTGATATGCTTGCTGCACTAAACCTGACTTACGGCAGCGATATCGCCACTGATTTTGCAGTTGAAGTACAGAAAACCCTGGCTGTTGAAGCTTACCGCTCATCAGTGAATATGGCTCGCGAGCGTGGAGCTTTTCCGATGTATGATACTAAGCGCGAAGTCAACAATCCTTTCATCAACCGGATAAAGGAAGCTGATCCTCAATTGTATGAAGAGATGACTGTCGCCGGTCGCCGTAATCTTGCGCTGCTGACTATCGCACCCACTGGAACCACAAGCCTGATGTCGCAGACTACCAGCGGTATCGAGCCAGTATTCCTTCCTGTATATCGTCGCCGTCGCAAAGTAAATCCAAACGATCCTGAATGCCTGGTAACTTTTGTGGATGAAGTTGGTGACTCCTGGGAAGAGTATAATGTGTTTCACCATAAGTTCATGGACTGGCTAACGATTAACGGGTACGATACCACTAATGTCAGGAGTGCCGGTCCTGCTGAGATAGACGAGCTGGTGAAAAAATCGCCTTATTATAAATCCACTTCTGCCGATATCGACTGGGTGGCAAAAGTCCGCATGCAGGGTGCTGTTCAGAAGTGGGTTGACCATTCCATTTCGGTGACCGTTAACCTGCCAAATGATATTGCAGAAAGTACTGTTGCAGATGTTTACCGTACAGCATGGGAACATGGCTGCAAGGGGGTTACGGTATATCGTGAAGGATCGCGCGATGGAGTTTTGATCAAGCACAAAGAAAAAGAGGCAAACAAGGAAGAGCAACCACATAAGCACGAAGGACATAAGCGCCCACCGGTGCTTGTAGCCGAGCTTCTTCGTTTTAAAAATGAGGATCAGGACTGGATTGCTTTTGTTGGCATGCTTAACGGGCTGCCTTATGAGATCTTTACCGGTCGCGCCGAAGAGGATACTCTGGTGATTCCGAAATCCATTACACACGGTCAGATCATCAAAGTCAAAACGGCCGAAGGTGCACGTTACGATTTTCATTATACCGATAAATACGGTAACCCATGCACTGTAGGCGGGTTGTCCTATATGTTTGATAAGGAATTCTGGAATTATGCCAAGCTGATTTCCGGTGTATTGCGTCACGGTATGCCAATACCATACGTTGTCACACTGGTTTCATCGCTCAGTCTGGACAATGAAAATATCAATTCCTGGAAAGCCGGAGTAGCACGTGCTTTGAAACAGTTCATTCCCAATGGCACAAAAGCCTCCAAGGGTGAGCATTGCGAAGAGTGCGACGGCGACGAAATGATTTACCAGGAAGGGTGTTTGATTTGTACGAGTTGCGGACACAGTAAATGCGGCTAAAGCTAAGGCAGAAGGCAGTATTAGGGCAGATGGCAGAGGGCAGAAGGCAGAAATTAGGCACAACAATAAAGTGAAACGAGAAGAAAGGATCTTCGTACTTGACACGATACCCGGGGTTAAAACCCCTGGCTATTGATACGCCCCTTATTTCTTGCTTCTTAAAACTTGTGACTAATTTCTGCCTTCTGCCCTCTGTCATCTGCCCTAAATGTAATATAAATAGCTCATAAATAATCTATTGCGCCATGATCGACCTTCGCTCCGACACCGTTACGCGCCCCACACACGGGATGCTGGAAGCCATGTTTACGGCCAAAGTCGGGGATGATGTATTTCGTGACGATCCCACAGTAAATGCACTGGAGGAGAAGGCGGCAAAGCTTTTCGGCATGGAGGCTGCGATATTTTGTCCGTCGGGCACTATGACAAATCAGATTGCTATCAATGTTCATACCCATCCGGGTGACGAGGTAATCTGCCATAAACATTCGCACGTCTATTTTTATGAAGGTGGCGGCATGATGCGCAATTCAGGCGTTTCTGTGCGTTTGCTCGAAGGCGATCAGGGATTGATCAGGGCAAGCGACGTAGCGGCTAATATCAATCCGGATGATGTGCACCGGCCGGTAACGAAGCTTGTTGAGGTAGAGAATACCATGAACAAGGGTGGAGGAGCCTGTTATCCGTATGTCGACCTGCTCGAGATCAGAGCAGTATGTGATGCCAATAATTTGCAGCTGCATCTCGATGGAGCCAGGCTCTTCAATGCTATGGTAGCCACCGGAACTAATCCCGCAGATTTTGGGGCCATTTTCGATTCGATTTCCATTTGTCTGTCTAAAGGTTTGGGTGCACCGGTAGGATCACTTTTGCTGGGAAACCAGGTCTTTGTCCATAAAGCTCGCAGAGTGCGAAAGGTGCTGGGCGGAGGTATGAGGCAGGCCGGATATCTGGCAGCAGCCGGCATTTATGCACTAGATCATAATATCGATCGGTTGATCGAAGACCACAAGAAGGCACAATATCTGGGTAAGGTATTGGAGCAAATGCCTTATGTGGAGAGTGTTTTACCGGTTGAGACCAACATATTGATCTTCACGCTGACCGATCGATATACGGAGAAAGAATTTATCGCTGCCCTCAATAAGAATGGTATTTATGCTGCCTCGACCGGTCCCCAAGCCGTTCGGTTTGTCACGCATCTGGACTTTACGGAGGAGATGCCGGGGATAGTTGAGGAAGTCCTTCGGACCTTTTAAGGCGCATGGCAGAGGGCAGAAGGCAAAAATTAGTGACAAGAAAAAAGAAATAAGGATCTTCGTACTTGACACGATACCCGGGGTTAAAACCTCAGTCTATTGTTATGTTCCTTATTTCTTGCTTCTTAAAACTTGTGACAAATTTCTGCCTTCTGCCCTCTGCCATGCGCCTTAAAAAAGTTACAGTGAAACTTTTTCTGCCTAAAGGGCACTATCTTTCAGTAACCAATAGTCGCAATTGATTCCAACCAAACAAGAGGTGTTCATGGAGATGTACACTCCGTGTCACCAGGCGTTCCAGGGTTATTGTCGTGGTTTGACTAGCAACCGCGAGGATGCCCGGGACCTGGCAGGCGAAGCTGTGCTGATTGTCTTTGAGAATCTGGATAAACTCCGGAAGAAAGATTCCTTCAAAGCCTATCTGTTTGGCGTTGCCCGGCGGTTGCGGCTGCATCAGTACCGGAGGGAGAAATTCCGGGGAACGTATGATGAGAAGGTAGCAGAATTGCTGCCCGATCACGAGTCGCCACCGGATATCGATCATGATGTGGAGGTTTTGTACAACCTTCTTGGCAAACTGCCTCCCAAACAGAGGGAATGTGTTGTATTGTTTGAGCTTTCGGGCTTTTCGCTCGAGGAGATCAGACAGTTGCAGGGCGGAACGCTATCGGGAGTAAAATCGAGATTAACGAGAGGACGAGAGCAATTAAGACTGTGGTTACTACCGTCGGAAAGCGCAAATGAAGGCACAAGGCTCAAGGCTCATGTGAAGGCACAGGTATTAATAGCCCCGGGTTTCAACCCGGGGGGGAGGGACGCCAATGAAAACAAATAGGGATTTATCTGAAATGTTTGAAAAGGCGCGATCAGAGGCGAACAAGGTTCCGGTGAGCGAGGTGAAATCGCTGGTGGAATCGGGCAAAACATCACCTCTGGCTGCCAAGAGCTCTTTCGGGCCCCGACGGATCACACGATTGTTTAATCCGTTAAAAATTTTAGTCATGATCACACCAATTATCATAATAGCAACTGCACTGTTAGTTTTTAATCCAGGCACTGTTAGTTCGACGAAAGACCTGGAGAGACAGAAGACAGAAGACTTTAAGACAGAAGACAAGAAGACAATAGACCTGAAGACAGAAGACATTAAGACAGGACTGAGTTTGGGGGTGCCGGTGCTGAAGGCCAGGCAAGCTGTGAACCCGATTGTCAGGGATACTCAACTGAAAGGGGTAATTCTGGATTTGTCGAAAGAGGAATTAACCCGGCTAGGATTTATGTTTGATGAGGATGGATATTATTATTTGAACAAACTGCCTGATGGCACCCGAATGAACTGCTGGAGCTGGTATGCCAATAAGGATAAAACCAGTACCATACCGATGGGTATTCTGGGTAATGCCGATGTCAAATATCGCGGAGGATCGGTAGGCTGGGGCAGTGGAAGCTGGGTGAATAAGGAAAACAAATCGCCATTGCATGAGTATGATTTTTATCCTGTTATCACAACTGATCTGAACCTGGAAAATGTTAATCCGATTGATCAGGTTGCCGCTCAGGCAAAGAATTATTTCAGACTGATGAAAGATACACTGGTTCCCGTTTTATTCAGCCGAAAAAAATTAGGGGGGTATGATACTCAAGATAAGTTGGTTTGGTTTAAGGTTTCCGAGCAGTTTTTCGCTCTGCTGAAGACCGAGCAATCGGAGAAAGCAAAGGACAACTATACTATTGCCAAGGATTATATTCAGCAAAGAACTCCGACTGACAAAGTATTAATAGAATATGTTGATTACAACATGCAGCCCTTCACGGTAAAGCTGAAGCCACAGGCTCTGGAGTGTTTCGGAATTGCACTGTCAAAAGATCGCGTGGATTACAAGTTTAATTATTATGGGATTGAATTTGAATGGTGGGTGGATCAATCCGGAATGGGAGTAAATAATTATTCGGTAATGGGTCAAGTAAGTCAGCGAACTATCATAAAGACCGACGAAGGAATTCCATTAATTATGACAGACGGCAGTAAGGATTCGGCTGGGAATGATAATAAGGGAAAGTGTCCGTCGATTTTTGCTATTTCTAAGAAATTCAATGGCAATACGGTTGGTCTGGGTGATTATTTGAGTGATCTGGATCTTATGGTTCCGGTACAGATTGATGATCCGGAAGCATCCGAATTTTTACAGGAACTGATTATCTGGATTTTCCCGAATGAGAAATTCTTCAGCTGCTTACCGTCGGATATGGCTGATCAGATGCGGAAGGAATTCAATTATCAACTAAAGCGCCTGTATCCGAATTTTGTTCCGGGGAAGGGTGGTAGCTTTGGATTTAAGGCTAGCAGCGTTGAAATCAGGAGCGGTGGACTGGCGAAGGATACCGTGAGGATGGGTGGCAGCATCGGAATCGGCGGAGGAGACCAGACGAAAGCGGCTGAGGCAGAAAATGTGGAGCCGGTACCGTGCGTATATTTTACCAACCTGTGCGAATCGCTGCCCGGACTGGATTACGTGAATTTATATCCTAATCCGGCCACTGATAAACTGAATGTCGACCTGGTTTTACAAAAGGCAAAAAATATCCGGTTCAGGGTGTTTGATATAGGCGGCCGGGTGATATCGGATGAAGGGAAACCTCAGATCTACAGCGAGGGTGGTCAGTTCAAACACACGCTTGATGTTTCCAAACTTCAGAATGGATTATACCTGCTGATTCTGACCGATGATGAGGGGGCGAAGGTGACGAGGAGGTTTGTGAAAAACTAGGAGGAGTCTTCAGTCGGCAGTTTTCAGTCTTCAGTCCACAGTCTTCAGTTTTCAGTCTGCATTTGATAGGATTTGGTGGTTTGGGACGGGGTTCCCGCCTCCGCGGGAATGACAACTCTAACGATCTTTCTTTCGTCTTCCGTTTATCGATCTTCTTGTTCATGGCTTGCCCACTGCCAACTGTTGACTGAAGACTGCGAACTGTGGACTCTTAAAAGGCCTTAAGTCTCAAGCACCACCACCGCATTTGCCCAATCTTTAACGTGCGAAATGGAGACATGGATTTTGGTGATGCCTTTTTTATCGGCTTCTTCTTTGGCTTTGCCGGTTAAACGGATCTCCGGCTTGCCGAGTTCAACGTGATAAACTTCGATCTGGTTAAAGCCGATGCCGCCGGTAAACCCCGTGCCAAGCGCTTTTACAAAAGCTTCCTTGGCGGAGAACCTTGCTGCATAAAATGGTGCGGGATCGCGGAATGAATCGCTGTAAGCAATCTCCTGGTCAGTGAATACCCGCTTTTTGAACGCATCACCCTTGGATATGAATCCGCGGATGCGTTCCACTTCGATTATGTCTGTGCCGATGCCGTAAATCATGATGCAAATATAAAATAAAGGCAAAAGGCAGAGGGCAGAAGGCAAAAATTAGTAATAAGAAAAAAGAAACAAGTATGGGGTCTTTGTAGCTGACACGAAACCCGGAGGTTAAAACCCCTGGCTATTGACACGCTCCTTATTTCTTGCTTCTTAAAACTTGTGGCTAATTTCTGCCATCTGCCCTCTGCCCTATGCCTTTTTCGATGCGTTACCCGGGTTAGAAATCAAACAAATCCCCCAGCAGCCCCTTCTTCTTCTTCCGTCCATACTGATCATAGCCACGTGAGCCATGATCGTCATGATCATCATGATCTTTACCATAATATTCATTTGTCCGGGCGTTTTCAAAATTAGGGTTCCCTTGTTGTTGCTGTTGTTGTTGTTGATAAGGCTGGTTGGAGCGTTCGATAATTTTTTCGAGTTCACCGCGGTCGAGCCAAATGCCACGGCAGGTTGGGCAATAATCGATTTCAATGCCTTGCTTGTCAGCCATGGCGAGAGGTATATTACAAATTGGACAATTCATTTTTTTAAATTTTTAATTGATTTTTAAATGTCGGTTGCAGATTCCGGTTCGGTATGAACGTGAACCATGGCCCGGGCGACCTTCTTTTTAATTTCATCGGAAACCCGATGTGAAATTTGATGGGCTTCATCGATACTGAGCCCCGGTTGAACGTGAATGCAGACTTCAATAAAGTTGTCTGCTCCTGAGGATCGGATTCTGAGGTCATGGTAATGAGTGACTCCATCGATCCCATTAATGGCTTGCTCAACTTTTACCTGAATTTCAGGAGATACCCTGTCGAGCAGCATATCGATGGAACGTTTTCCGAGTTTGTAGCAAACATAAATAACGATCATTGCCACTATCAAGGCTGCGACTGAATCGGCAAAGAAGAACCCGAAATTAGCACATATCAGACCGAGCAAAACAACAGCAGAGCTCCAGATATCGGTAGAGAAATGAAGAGCATCAGCCTCCAGGGCCTGGCTGTTATATTTTTTTGCGACCCTGCTCAAAGCTCTTGATCTACCAAAATCAATTGCA
>CAILAQ010000101.1 GCA_903832165.1 uncultured Bacteroidota bacterium
GCACAAATCTTCAACAATCCTATCCCTTTTCAGCGAATACGGTTCGTAATCTATTCCGGCAAAAACAGAAACTATCCGATATTCGCTGAATAATTTGGTAAAAACTTCCTCCGGTTTGCCAATTTTCACCAAAAGAGTGGCGCCAACCGACTCAAATGAAAGCTTTAATTTACAAATCGCATTATAAATAAATATCAAGCGTTTATCATTAACAGCGAGTCCATCCAATATTTCCGTATCAAAGATAAAAACAGGCAGTACCGGATTTCCTGATTGCAGTGAATGAAAGAGCGAAGAATTATCCTCAATCCGAAGATCCCTCCTTAACCAACAGATACTGATATCCATATTTCCCTACTTTAACAATGATTTAACAATTCATGCTTCGTGTTCAATAAAAGGCAATTATACCGACTAATTCCTTAATCAGGACTTCTAAGTGAACAAATGAGATTCATGGTTAAAAACAAATATTAGGTTTAAATTGTGCTGTCTTTATCTTTGGAGATTAAGAACAGGCATATTATGCGGAAAATTATACTTATATTATTGATTTCCAATGGTTTTATTAACTTTTCCATTGGACAGGGATTTATCCCGATGGTTGTAAACCAGCCGGCTGTGCTTTCAGTCGTTGCCGGTCATGATACACTCTGCTGCAAAGGTCAACCGGTAATTCTGGGGGGGGCACCAACTGCAACGGGTGGAAACAGGTCATATGTTTATCTGTGGACACCGTCAGACGGGTTAAATGATCGCACCTTATCAAATCCGACTGCTACCCTTGATGAATCAAAAACCTATACATTAATTGTGACCGACGGTAATGGTTGTCAGGCGGCCGGTTCCGTGATTGTCAATGTAAGCAGTTGTCTTGGAATTGATGAACATTCTCTTAATCCCAGGTTAACCGTATTTCCGAATCCGTCAGGCGGAACATTTAATATTCAAGGGATTAACACCTTCAGCGGAAGTTTGAAGTGTATTGAAATTCTGAACCAGCTCGGCCAGGTTGTTTTCAACCGCATTTTTGAGCAGGGCGATGCCACTCCTGATCTTACTATAGACACACAAATTAATGAAACAGGAATATATTTTCTAAAGGTTTCATTTTCAGACAGGATTGTTTCCCAAAGGTTGATTATACGATAAATTACGACGGAAATGAAACGAATCATCCTATTTCTCCTTACTTCGACATTAGCCATTTCGGCATTTGGCCAGCAGTCGGCCTGCAAGCACGATACGGTACAGTTTTATCAGAGCCCTTACCGCGGTAAACTTATCTGGCAGACCTCTTTAAACGGAGCAGACTGGACTTCACTGCCAGGGGCCCAAAAAGACACCATAGCCATAATTGCAACCGGATCTGCTTATTACAGGAGTGAAGTCATTGAAGGGTTATGTAATCCTTTATACTCCGATGTTGTCCATTTGACTGTTAATGACCAACCTCAAGTAACGCTTATACTGAAAGATTCTACCTGCGTGAATGCCAACCCCTTTATTCTTAACGGCGGAACTCCATCCGGTGGATTGTACTGGGGGGATGGGGTTTATGACAGCAAGTTCTGGCCTTCAGAGGCTGGACCAGGCTCGCATAAAGTCTATTACAGATATCGGAATACACTGACCAACTGCGCTGATACTGCTTTTGCCATCATCAAAGTTGAAGATCTGGTAAATAAGGCTGCAGCCGGCACGGATATTCCTTTCATTGCTGCGGATTCAGTGTTACTGAGCGCCAATGTTGCAGAAAACGGAATTGGTACCTGGACTATCGTTAGCGGTAAATATGGCCATTTTTCGAATCTTCATGCTTCGCAAACATGGTTCATTAAAGATTCCGCCAACCTGAATTTTACGCTGAGATGGTCTGTTTCCAACAAATGTAGCACAACTTCCGATGAGGTAAGTATTTCCTTCTTTAAGCTCAGCAAACATCCTTGCCCGGGTGCACCTACCATGACCGATGCTGATGGGAATATTTATCCTACAGTTCAGATTGGAAATCAGTGCTGGATGGGTAAAAATCTTAATGTTGGAAGGTTTGTCATAAGTACACGATCAGACGAAGAACATTCCGATGTTTCAAATAACGGTATTATAGAAAAGTATTGCCTGTTTAACAGTACAGATAGCTGCAAGTTATATGGCGGATTATACGATTTTGATGAAGCAATGGGATATATTACGATTGATGGCGCGCGGGGCATATGTCCGGAAGGCTGGCATATCCC
>CAILAQ010000102.1 GCA_903832165.1 uncultured Bacteroidota bacterium
CGGGGATGACAACTCTTCGAATACAATTTATTCTAAAAAATTGGGCTGAAGTAGATAACCTGCTTCAGCCTTTCTTTTAAATTAAATGCTCCCTTGGAAAGTTGTCATCCCCGCGAAGGCGCAGCCGGAGGCGGGGACCCCGTCCCTTACCACGAATACTCTTGGGTGCGATTTTAAGGCTTAAGGTTCGCCAACAAAAATTCCCTGTTCAGCCTGGCAATATGCGCCACTGATATGTTTTTCGGGCATTCCACTTCGCAGGCGCCGGTATTGGTGCAGGCACCAAATCCCAGCTCGTCCATCCTGGCAACCATGGCTTTTGCACGGCGTACGGCTTCAGGCCGGCCCTGAGGAAGCAGTGCCAGCTGAGAAACTTTTCCCGCCAGGAATAACATGGCCGATGAGTTTTTACACGTAGCCACACAGGCGCCGCAGCCAATGCAGGCCGCAGCATCCATCGCCTCATCCGATTTTTCCTTCTGGATCAGAATAGCGTTCCCATCGCGCGCCGATCCGGTGTTTACCGAGATGAATCCTCCTGCCTGAAGAATCTGGTCAAAAGCATTTCGATCAACAATCAGATCCTTGATCACAGGAAATCCTGCTGCACGCCATGGCTCAATAACGATGGTATCGCCATCCTTAAACTTCCGCATGTGAAGCTGGCAGGTGGTAACACTTTCATCCGGACCATGAGCCCGGCCATTGATAAACAAACTGCACATACCGCAAATTCCCTCGCGGCAGTCATGGTCGAAAGCCACCGGTTCGGCATTCTGCATCACCAGCTGCTCGTTCAGCACATCGAGCATTTCAAGGAAGGAACTATCGGGAGAAATGTTTTTCAGGGAATAGGTTTCAAACCGTCCTTTTGCCTTGCGGTTTTCCTGCCGCCAAACTTTTAATGTCAGGTCCATTGGTCTTATTCTTTATAATTCCGTGTTTTAACTTGGATAAACTCATAATCAAGGGGTTCTTTATTAAGCTCGGGTTCTTTACCCTCACCTTTATACTCCCAGGCTCCCACATACTTGAAGTTTTCATCGTCGCGTTTGGCTTCGCCGTCGGACATGGCATGCTCTTCACGGAAATGCCCGCCGCACGATTCTTCCCTGTGAAGCGCATCCTTGGCCAACAATTCGCCCAGCTCCAGGAAGTCAGCCACACGATTGGCTTTTTCAAGTTCGATATTCATGCCGTCGGCACTGCCGGGAATCCTGACATCATTCCAGAACTGCTCTTTTACTTTTCTGATTTTCGCGATTCCTGCTTCCAGACCGGCTTTATTTCGGCCCATACCAACGTGATCCCACATGGCCAGCCCGAGTTCCTTATGGAGCGAATCCACCGACCGTGATCCTTTAATTGCCATCAGTTTATTGTTCCATGCCTTTGTCGCTTCAACAGCTTTTCCGAATTCAGGCTGTTTGGCCGGATCCATGCGGGGTACTGACAATTGCGAGGCGAGGTAGTTCTGAATGGTGAAGGGTAAAACAAAATATCCGTCGGCCAGGCCCTGCATCAAAGCAGATGCCCCCAACCGGTTGGCACCATGGTCGGAGAAGTTGGCCTCTCCAATGGCAAATAGTCCCGGAATTGTGGTCATTAGTTCATAATCAACCCACAATCCACCCATCGTATAATGGATTGCCGGATAAATCATCATCGGGGTTTCATAAGGATTCTCGTCCACGATTTTTTCATACATCTGGAAGAGGTTACCATATCTTTCTTCGATCTTGGCTTTGCCCAAACGATTGATCGAATCCTTGAAATCAAGATACACCGCCTGACCCGAACCTACTCCAAAACCGGCATCGCAACGTTCTTTTGCCGCCCGTGAGGCCACATCCCTTGGCACCAGATTCCCGAACGCGGGATACCGGCGCTCCAGATAATAATCGCGCTTTTCGTCGGGAAGATCGGTCGGCTTCAGCTTGCCTGCCCGTATTTTTTCAGCATCCTCTTTTTCTTTTGGTACCCAGATACGCCCGTCGTTGCGGAGGCTCTCGCTCATCAGGGTCAGTTTCGACTGCGATTCGCCATGAACCGGGATGCAGGTAGGATGTATCTGTACAAATGCCGGATTGGCGATCAGTGCGCCTTTCTTATGGGCTTTCATGATAGCACTTGAATTCGATCCCATGGCGTTTGTGGAAAGGAAGAATACGTTGCCGTATCCGCCGGTGGCCAGCACTACGGCATGGCCGAAATGTGATTCGAGTGTCCCGGTCTCCAGGCTGCGGGTAACAATTCCCCGGGCAACACCATCAACCAGTACAACATCCATCATTTCGGTGCGGGTATACATCGTTACGTTTCCTGCCGCGATCTGGCGGTTAAGCGCACCGTAAGCACCCAGCAGCAATTGCTGACCGGTTTGTCCCCGGGCATAAAAAGTACGGGATACCAATGCTCCCCCGAATGACCGGTTATCCAGATACCCGCCGTAATCGCGGGCAAAAGGAACCCCTTGTCCAACACATTGATCGATAATCTGATTGCTCACTTCGGCCAACCGGTAAACGTTCGCTTCCCGGGCCCGGTAGTCACCACCCTTGATTGTATCGTAAAACAGGCGGTATACACTGTCACCATCATTCTGATAATTCTTGGCAGCATTGATACCTCCCTGTGCTGCAATCGAATGAGCCCGGCGGGGACTATCCTGATAACAGAAATTCTTCACCTTGAAGCCCAGTTCTCCAAGTGAGGCTGCTGCAGATGCACCGGCCAAACCGGTACCCACAACGATAATATCGAATTTTCTTTTGTTCGCCGGATTAACCAGAGTCTGCGACGATTTATATTTCGACCATTTTTCGGCCAGTGGTCCGACTGGTATTTTTGCGTTGAGTTTCATAAAGTTAAATTTGTATAGGGGAGGACCCATGCGTCCTCCCATTTGGTTTATAACATGGATGAAATCTTAACCCAGAGCGGGATGATCGCAAACCCTCCGGCAACGATAATGGTATAAGCCCATCCCAGAAATTCCAGACGCTTACGCCAGCGATTATCGCTGAGGCCGAGCGTTTGGAAGGCGGCCCAGAAGGCATGCGTCAGGTGCAGCCCCAGAACTAGTGCCCCGATCACATAAACGATGTCAATCCACCACCAGTTGATGAAAAATGTTGTAACAAGCAAATAGGTGTTTTCAATACCCTCAACGCCGTTGTTTTCAAGCAGGTCGCTTCCGCTGAAGCGAATCTTCCAGAAAAAATTGGCCACATGGATTACCAGAAAAATCAGGATCAGCGATCCTAAAATAAACATGTTCCGCGAGGCCCAGGTGCTGCTGTTGCCGGATTGCTGCTTGTTATAGCCAACCGGACGGGCCCACTGATTTTTCAGGGTCAGGATTCCAGCATACAGGATGTGCAGGATAAATCCGATTGCCAGTACCGGCTCTACAATCCTGATAATCGGATTGGTTGCCATGAAATGAGCAGCATTGTTGAATAGCCCGCCGGACTTGTCGAACAGGATTAAACTGTTGACAATAAGGTGAACTAACAGAAAGGATATCAGGAATAAACCCGATAAGCTCATCAGGAACTTCTTCCCGATGGATGAGTTCAGGAAACTAGTCATAAATGTTGATTTTAGTCTGTTTCAGAGAATCGCTGAAATTATAGATTCTGATTCAATTTAGCAAGGTTTCTTTGTTGCC
>CAILAQ010000103.1 GCA_903832165.1 uncultured Bacteroidota bacterium
ATCTTTGAACGATGCTCTCAGTCGTGTAAGCGGTTCTGATATGTTTGCAACTGTGATACTGGCAAAACTCGATAGCCTGAGGATACTGGTCGGCGATGAACAGGGACTGCAACCGTTTAAATCCTGGGAAGCTATCCGCATGGAGGTTTCCCCTGATTTAAAGAGCTGGACCCAGATTCTGATTCTGGCCGGTAAAGTGATGACTCTTCCATTAAATCCTGAAAAGCCAGTGCGTTACGTTCGTTTGCCGGGATCACCGGAACGCGTTGTTGAGATCCAGGGTTACCTGGGTGGCAAGCCTGTTGACCGCACGCAGTGGCGTGCTTCCAACCTGTTCAGCTCCTATCGTCAGGCAGCGCCCAAAGAAGCCTTTGAAACCAGTTTTACCCTGAACGAAATACCAAAAGGAAGCTATCTGGCCATTGCATTGAACGGCAAGCATGGCGATGAGGGAGCCTATGCTGCCATCCGGGTGAATGGAAAACCGGTTGGTGCTCCCGACCGCAGTATTTCATACAAAAGCAACGCTTGGGAATATCCGGTACCGCGCGCTGAATCAAACTATACCTATTATATTCCGTTGACTCCGGATATGATCGGTGCCAAAATCGATGCTGTAGTGCTGGTGCTGAAGAATGGGGTGTCGGAGTTTAAGCCGGAGGTGTGGATTGCCGCTTACCCGATACCTTATGAGAAGATTGTGACAGGTGACAGGTGACGGGTGACACGGAAGAAGAAGGGAGAGTCTTCAGTCTACAGCCGGCAGTTTGCAGTCCCCAGTCGGCAGTCTTCAGTACTCAGTTGGCAGTGGACAGTCAGCAGAAATGGCCTTCGGAGAGTTGTCATCCCCGCGCAGGCGCAGCCGGAAGCGGGGACCCCGTCCCTAACCACGAATTCCTGCCAATTGCAGACTGAGTACTGAGTACTGAGTACTGAGTACTGTAGACTGTAGACTGTAGACTGTAGACTGTAGACTGTAGACTGTAGACTGTAGACTGTCGACTGAAGACTGTAGACTGAGTACTGAAGACTGAGTTTTACCATCGGACGAAGCCGAGCTTTTTGGTGATATCGCTGGTCGATAATAATTGCAGGGTGCGGGGGCTCATGATCATATTTTTCTCGATTTTAATCGTTCGGGCCATGGTGAACATTCCGTATCCGTTGCTGATGTTGCCGATTGGCGGAGCGTCATTGTTTCCGGTGTTGATATAGGAATTGTTGTAATCTGCATAATTCTGATCCCCAACGTAAAATATCAGGTCGAGCGATTTGAATTTGCGGGTAATCGTATCATTTATCGGCTTAATGTTAACGGCCAGCTTGTTTAAAAACAGATCGGAATCGATAAAGGTAGTCGCCTCATCGTCGATAATCATTATGTTTTTTCGGAGTTGGAATGTTATAGAGTAGTCCAGCCAGGTTTTATCGTATTGATATTCCTGGTAGCGGAACAGGCAAACCAGCTCGCAGTATTTGACGTAATCGGGGTCAAACTTAATTACTGCCTTGTAATTTGACCCATCGGGGTTAATGTCCAGCACCTTGAGTGGGGTAGCAGGAAATTTTCGCTGGGGCATGGGAATTATGGGTATGGTGGCCAGCATTGGACCCAGTGCTCCCTCCAAATTCAGCACCAGTCTGAAATGCGTAAGCTGCTGATATCCGTTGGGAAGGATACCGACGTTTTGATTCGGGTAAAAGTCATTGGGCGATTCGTAGCAATATCCCGGTGATTCAGGAAAAATTCCAGGATTTTTGATTTTATCGGTCAGGTTGAATTTTTCCTCCCACACTTTATATTCATTCATCCAACCTTCCATCCGGATATCGGCCGACTGGTAAAACACCCGGTCGGGATCGTGGGCCAGATCGTAACCGTTACCTACACCTGAAAATGATTTTGTGAGGGTGAGGTGATAAGCAGGTTCATCCGGATTCATTACAAAATAAACTACGGGAATCGGATCGGCAATATTTACCAGGTCGAGCTCATTGGAACATGACATCAGGCTGGTAACCAGAGCTAATACCGAAAGTCCGGATAGTTTCATAAGCCGAATCCGATTACTATAAATTCTTGATGCATCTCACTGATAGATAATAGGTGCTGGCCCATTGATTTTCTGGTCCTGACATATCCCAAAGTCCAATATTGAATACATTATGGTCACTTTCAAATTGGAGACAGTAAGGCCAGTAACCGATATACTCCTTTCGGTAGGAGGATGACCAGAAACTACCTTCGTGGGGGAGGTCCCAAAATGTTCCATCCTCCCAGCGCTGTCCCCAGTTGCCGATGTCGAGGTTAAGGTTTGATAAGCCATTTTTCCCGAAATACTTGCAGCCATAAAGGTATGGATAGGCATGGTGCAACAGTTCAAATTCCTTTTCGGTGGGAAGGTGCCAGCCATCGGGGCAGATGCCCTGCGGATTTTCCGCATGGTAGTTCATAGCTTCCTGCCACCGGTAAACCCCGCCAATGGTATCATCTGATATGTATTGCCTCAGTCGGTATCTTTCAACGGTATCATTATCACTCTGTTCTTTTTCAGTAGAGATTTCGATGCCGTATCTGAGGTTTTCGGCCATCCACCAACGGTCCCCGATTTTTACTGTCCGGTATTTGTTTCCATCGCGCAGGTCAATAAGGGTGTCTAAATTAGTGTTTGCGCCAAATACCTGAACCGAATCTTTGGCAACCGAAGTGAGTCCATCGACATCGCGTACTTCTACTGAAACAGCATAGGTTCCGGGCAAGATGAACCGGTGAGCGTAAGATTTATTGGCGGCAAATTCAGTATCCCAGGTGCCGTCGTTATTGATATCCCAGCGGTACCTCAATCCGATGGCGTAGCTGCGGTCGTCCTCCGATTTACCGGCATTGAATTCAAAAATGATAGAGGTGTCGCCAATCGCAGGGAACGCTTCCAGTATCGCCGCCGGTGGCAGGTTTGCTTCCCGGCAGGAAGTGAGTGCCAGAGAAATCAAGGTAATGACCCCGATGAAAAATGCAGCAATTTTGAAAATTGGTCTCATCTCAAGAAAATACAGTTATGCAAAATCAAGTGGGGGATGGTTAAAGATAAGGATTTTTTCGAAGAAGAAGATCGGGTTTCGAAGAAGAAGATCGGAAGA
>CAILAQ010000104.1 GCA_903832165.1 uncultured Bacteroidota bacterium
CGCTTTGGATCGGGGAAATGATCTCCATCTTTTTGAAGGCCTTCCGCCTGAATGGACAAAGCCGGGAATGGTTACGAAACTTAATGGAGTAGCCACTCCTTTCGGTGCCCTAAAGATGGACTTAACTGTCTCGGCTGATGGCAAGAATGCTCACCTGCGTGTTGAACCACTAAGTGATCCGTCGTGCAAAAATATTTTCGTGCATCTTGGTGGCTGGACAAAGGCATCAGCTGAAAAAGTGTTGACGCTGAGTCCTTCAAAGCTCAATGAACTTGATATTCCGATAAAATAATATCGGACTTCCCGTTTATTCCTTGATAAACTTCGAGGATAGAACCTTGCTGTCACTCGTCAGCCTGAGGATATAGATTCCGGGCGGAAGGGATGCTAAGGCTATCTTCCCCTTTTCGCCTGTGATCCTGGTGTTAATAATCTGTCGTCCCGCCAGATCGCAAATCTGAACAGCAAATGAATCATTGGTATCCGATTGTATATTAAGCAGATCCTTTGCCGGATTCGGGTAAACACGGACTTCATCGATCTTGTTTTGATCCGGAACCGACAAGGTATTCGCGACAGGTATTTCCCAGATGCCCCGGCCATAAACGGATGCCCTCAGCGTTTTTGACGTCCGGATAAACTCAAGATCGGTAACCTCTGTGTGTGGCAGGCCATCAGAGTAAGAGACCCAGGTTTTATTCAGCGAATCGCGGTAATAGATACCGGCATTCATTCCGATAAATATCCTTTCCGGACTCCCTTTCTCGTAGGCTATGCAGTTAACCGGCAGGTTTGGCAATCCTTTCGAAATATTCACCCACACTTTTCCTGAATTATTTGATACAAAAACCTTTTTTTCATTGGCAAATCCCTGGCAAACAACATAAACCTGCTCCGGATTTACCGGATTAACCATGATTTGTTCTATCGTATTCCCGGTTGGGTTGTTCATGGTTGAATAAGTCCCATCATTGACATCAACCCGAAAAATTTTGGAGGTGGTGGATTCCACTGCATACAAAATATTATGGGAGGCTTCGCAGATAGTCAGGCTGATAATCGGATTGGCTGCATTCAGGGCAGAGGCTGATGCCCAGCTCACGGTCTGGCTTTTAGACCGGTATATTTTTTGTCGGGCATGATAAACCAGGGAGGGATCTGCCGGATCCTGAAGAAATGGAGCCGCCCATGCAGCATTCCCTTCACTGCTGCCGATATATTTCCATGTTGAGCCTCCATTCGACGACATCTGCATCCACCCGCTCTGGGCAGTTAAATACACGTAATCGTCATTGGTGCGATCGAAGAAACAGTGCTGCCCGTCACCGGAACCCACCTTTTTATAAATGCCATCCAAGCATAATATACAGGAATTGTCCTGGGTTCCCGTAATGAATTTGTATGGCGATAATCCCGATGATCCTATCCATGAAGTCAGAAAAACACCCATGTTTCCAATGATGGTGGTCCAGTTCGCTCCGTCATCGCTGGTTTTATAGATTCCGCCGTCATTGCATGAATAGTAAGTTGTGGCGATGCCCGGCTGAAAATGCTGGGAATGAACATCACAGTGTGTCCACTTGTTTTGCGGAACATTATCATCATGTGTTCCAACCCGCTCCCAGGAAACCCCTCCATCTGCACTTCTCCAGTTATGAATTCCCCCAACGAGCAAATAATCAGCATTCACATCTGATACAGCCAGCTCGCATCCGCCGGCACCTTCCTTAAGATCTGTTTCGGTCCAGGAAAGGAGATTTTTTGCATTGAAAACCATCTCAAAAGTCGTTCCTGAATCGTTCGACCGATAGATGCCCTGTAGGGTATTTACTGCACTTGTGCCAATAATCAGGGCGTAAACCCGTTCGGGATCCGAGGCCGAAATGCCAATGTTCATATTACTGATGGATAGCGTCGGAATGCCGGCCGAGGTGCGTGTAAAATTCGTTCCGCTGTTGATTGATTTGTAGAATCCGGCAGTTGTGGCGAGAAAAATGATTTCCGCATTCCCTGGCTTAAATTCCGCATTCCATATTTCCAGAGAGTTCAGCTTGGTCCAGGTAACGCCTGCATCCATTGATCTATAGAGCCCGATGCTGGTTGCAGCATACAGAGTATTCGGGTCAGCCGGGTTCATCAGCAGACGCTGAATCCTGATTTTGGCACTTAAATTGAAAACAAGTCCGGTTTTATCCCAGTTAACTCCCCCGTCAAATGATTCCA
>CAILAQ010000105.1 GCA_903832165.1 uncultured Bacteroidota bacterium
CATTAATGAATATAATTCCTGAGCATCCCGCATTAATATTCCCTCTGTTATCTTAATAACATTGTTATATTTTTCACACGCAAATATATAAGAACTTTGCTTTCTAACAAATGATCTTTGAGCCCTTTTCAAAAAAAAGGAGACTATTACATGAATAGCCTCCCCTTCGAAATTATCAAACTACAAAACTCAATATTGCTTTCTTGCCAGATAGTGTGTATGCAACAAACTATGAGACTTATGACTATTCGGAGCTCCGAGAAATTCCTCATAAATCATTTTCACTTCCGGATTCTCATGTGATTTACGCAACGGTAAACCTTCGTCCTCACCATAAATTGCCGCAGCTCTCCTTGCCCGGATATCTTCATTCGTCGGGATTGGCTGTCCTCCCCCACCCAAACATCCGCCCGGGCAAGCCATCACCTCAATGAAATGGTAATGTGCTGTTCCATCCTTCACCGACTGCATCAGTTTTCGGGCATTAGCCAGACTATGTGCCACGGCGCAGGAAACTTCGATTCCTTCAAGAAACTTCCATTCCGGTAAGCACCCTTCAATCTTGACTTTTGCCTCTTTTACTCCTTCCATTCCTCTGACAGGCAAAATATTCAGGTTTTTAAAAGGAACTTCCCTACCCGTAACAAGTTCATAAACAGTTCGCAAAGCAGCTTCCATCACTCCACCTGTAGCACCGAAAATCACCGCTGCTCCTGTAGATTCACCCATCAAACTGTCATAAGGGGTATCCTCAAGGTTCTGGAAATTAATTCCAGCCTGCTTGATCATCATCCCCAATTCCCTGGTTGTTAAAACGTAATCAACATCTTTGTACCCGCTCGACCTCATCTCCGGTCGGTTTGCCTCATATTTCTTGGCCGTGCATGGCATGATCGATACAACGGTAATATCCTGTGCCTTCAATCCCTTTTTCTGGGCATAGTAGGTCTTTGCCAACGCACCAAACATCTGCTGAGGCGATTTGCATGTTGATACATTCGGTAAGAATTCAGGAAAAGTATGTTCTATGAATTTAACCCATCCCGGAGAACAAGAGGTCGTCAAGGGTAAGGCAACAGTCGGATCTTTGTCAACCACAGCCCTCTTCAGGCGGGTTAACAATTCGGTCCCTTCCTCCAGAATTGTTAAGTCAGCCGTAAAATTCGTGTCCAGAACTGAATCAAAGCCAAGCCTTTTCAGTGCTGTAACCATTTTTCCTGTAAGCCTCTCCCCCGGGTTATAACCTAATTCTTCACCAATAGCAACCCTCACGGCCGGAGCGGTCTGTACAACAACATGCTTGTTCGGATTATTAATCACATCCCAAACCTCTTCTACATAAGTTTTTTCAATCAGGGCTCCAACCGGACAGCGGTTTACACATTGTCCGCAATTGGTACAAACGACCTCAACCAAAGGATGGTCAAGGAAAGTAGATATTTTCTGATGATCACCCTTATAAGCAACCGCCAATGCCGATATCCCCTGTAGTTCATCGCATGTTCTTACGCAGCGCTGGCAACGGATGCACTTGCTGTCATCCTTAATGATGGATGGAGATAAATCATCGATATGTTTGCGCTTCCCATTGACGAGGTCAATGAAAACGTGATCCCCAACCCTGTATTCATGGGCAAGACTCTGCAACTCACAGTTGCCATTCTTATAGCACTTTGTGCAATCGGAATAATGTTCCGACAGTAGCAGTTCAATGATCGTTTTACGTGCGGTACGAACGACTGCACTATTCGTATGAATCTGCATTCCTTCTCCTACCGGTGTTGCACAGGCTGCGAGAAGAGCCCTTCCGCCAACCTGTTCAACAACACAAACCCGGCAATTGCCGGCAACACAAAGGTCTTCATGATAACATAAAGTCGGTATCCTGAAATCCAGCTTATTTGCAGCAGCGAGAATTGTTGTTCCTTCCGGTACTGATACCGGTATATCGTTTATGGTTAGGTTTACCAGATATTTGCTCATGGTTGTTCCGATTTTAGCTTAATAAATAATTTCCTCTCTGAAATTCGATACAATAGATATGAATGGATTTGCAACCGATTGACCAAGCCCGCATTTTGCAGCGACCTTCATGGTTTTAGCAAGTTTCTTCAGGTCATCCAGATAACCTGGATTCTTATCCCCTCGCTTAACTGCTTCAATTCCCTTCAATAACTGCTGGCATCCAACCCGGCAAGGAGTGCACTGTCCGCACGACTCTTCGGTAAAAAACTCAAGATAATCATGCAGGACATTATACATTGAGCGGCTGCTGTTGAAAAGCATCATCGAACCTCCGGTTGGAATACCTTCGTAACCGATAATCGTTTCCTTGAACATTTTCCTTGGAACACATCCTCCTGAGGCTCCTCCAACCTGAACCGCCTTGGTATCACCATCGCCAAACTCATCGACGAACTGCTGAACACTCATGCCCAATTCCAATTCCGAAATTCCCGCCTTTGGGGTATCTCCCGATATGGAAAACACCTTGGAACCCCGCGAATCTTTCGTTCCCATTTCTTTGAACTTCTCTGCACCTATTCGCGCAATCATGAATGCGTAAACCAGAGTCTCTACATTGTTAATTGCAGTAGGCTTGCCAAGATATCCCGAAACCGTTGGATAAGGTGGCTTATTTCTCGGTTCTCCGCGCTTGCCTTCCATGGATTCAAAAAGCGCACTTTCTTCACCACAGATATAAGCACCACTGCCGGATCGCATCTGAATAGTAAAGTCCAGTCCGATTTTCTTCAGTCCTGCATTAAACACATCCAGTTTCTGATTCAATACAGGCAAGAGAAAGTTATACTCACCCCTCAGATAGATAAACCCCTCACGTGACCCTATGGTGTAACCGCAAATAGCCAGTCCTGCAAAAACCTTCTCAGGCACCCGGTCCAGAATCTCCCTGTCCTTGAAAGTCCCTGGTTCTCCCTCATCTGCGTTGCAAATCACATATTTATCGTAACTGTCTTCATTCCTGGTAAACTTCCACTTTAATCCGGTTGGGAATCCTGCCCCACCCCGGCCCTTTAATCCGGAATCAATCATGTCTAATATGATCTCATCCGGTGACTTCTTCATTGCATTCTCAACAACTTTTATCGGATCAATCCCTTCCATCAGGAATATAATATCAACCCGCTTAGGTCTTGTATTTTCCATTTTTTATATAGCTTTTGATTCCTGATACAACTAATCTTCTTCTTGATATTTCTGCAAAATCTCAATAGCTTTTTCGGCATTGAGTTCCGGATATACTTTGTCGTTGATAAGCATAACCGGTCCCTTATGACACCAGCCAAGACAATTGGCACTTAATAGCGTGAATTTCTTATCTACAGAGGTTTCCCCGGTTTTTAACTTTAACGTTTCCTCAATAGCCCGGATAATTTCATCCTTGCCAGCCATGTGGCAGGAAATGGTTTTACAAACCCTGATTACATTTTTACCGCGCGGAACGGTATCCAGGAAGGTATAGAAACTGGCTGTTCCAAAGACCTCAGCTGCAGAAAGATCTAATGCCTTCGCAATCAAGATAAGGTCCTGGTCATCCAGGTAGTTTTTGGTTTTAACCACGGCTTGCAGGATCGGCATTAAAGCCTTTCGCTCCTTACCGTAAACCACTGTAACATCTTTAATAATCTGTTGAACATCAGCCATCTTTGCTCTCCTTTTAATTCAAATTTTGAATATTCTGCCAATAAGAATCTAGCACTTATTATGTCTGTTAAAATTATAACAATACACAAAAAGCAAACATGACGTTTATTAGTAAAGGAGATGACAAAAATCAGATTACGGATTCCTGTCCTGGAAAAACATCTACCTGATCAGCTGCATTTCATTTATGAGATGGGTTGCTCCGGCAAACTTGTCAATAATGAAAAGTGCAAAACGAATGTCGAGGCTGATATTCCTGCACAGGTCAGGATCATACATGATATCACTCATAGTTCCCTCCCAGTTACGATCAAAATTAATACCAATAAGCTGACCTTCAGCATTTATCACCGGACTCCCTGAGTTGCCCCCTGAGGTATGGTTCGAAGCGATAAAGCAAACAGGTACTGTATTATTTGAGGCATACTGACCATAATCCTTTGCAGCATATAGTTGTTTGAGTTTTTCAGGAACCCTGTAGTCGTATATCTGAGGATTATCCTTCTGAATAATGCCGTCCAACGTGGAAAAATAACGATACTGTATACCATCAACAGGAGCAAACCCATCAACCTTGCCATAGGTGATTCTTAAAGTTGAATTCGCATCAGGATAGAAAAGCTTTTC
>CAILAQ010000106.1 GCA_903832165.1 uncultured Bacteroidota bacterium
AGTTTCTGCAGAGTGCACCCTTGTCAATTTGCTGCGCCGGGCAGGCGACCTGGTTTCTTCCGGACAGGAAGTAAGGGGGGTAGGTGCATTTGCAGGTTTCCTGAATGGAACACTGCATGCGGATGCCTTCAGGTCGGCCGACATCCGTACCCGACGGAATGCTTTGCAGCAGTTTTCCATGGTAGATGATTCAGATATTCTTTGCAGTATCAAGGAATGGACCGGTCATTCCGATTACATATTGTCAGGTCTTGCTGACCGTATCATCAACCGCCGTTTAATGAAGATGAAGATTTCTGCCCATCCGTTCAGTGATGTTGTTGTAAAGGAATTGAGGGAGAAAGTAATGAGCGGAATGAAGGTTCCTGAGGATCAAACCGGCTACTTTATTTCGATTGGTGAAATGACTAACAAGGCTTATCAGCCTGACGAAGAGGCGATTCTTGTTTTGTACAAAAACGGAAAACTGAAAGATATCCGGGATGCTTCAGATATTAATTTCGAGGGATTGACACGTACTGTGCGCAAACATTTTGTCTCATATCCGGCAAAAATCTCCCGAGGTAACTAATATTGATTATTTTTGCTGCGAATTTTTAATAAAAATTGAATGGAGTTTAAGGTCAAAGACATTGCAGCACTGCTAAATGGCATTGTTGAAGGTGACGGGGAAATAAAACTGCATAATATTTCCAAAATTGATCAGGGTATTCCGGGAACGCTCACATTCTTGTCGAATCCCGCGTATACCAAATACGTCTATACCACCCTTGCCTCAGCTGTACTTGTCTCGAAAGACTTTCATCCGGAACAGGCTGTTCCCTGCACCCTGATCCGAGTGGAGAATCCCTATTCGGCCCTGGCAGAACTCCTCAAGATGTACCAGGAACTCAACCCTGAAAAGAGGGGTATTGAGCAACCCTCCTACGTAAGCAGCAGTGCAAATCTGGGTGAAAACATTTATCTGGGAGCCTTTGCCTATGTTTCTGACCGTGCGGTCATTGGAAACAATGTAAAAATTTATCCCCAGGTATACATTGGAGATAATGTGGTTATCGGGGACAATACCATTCTTTATGCCGGCGTCAAAGTTTATTCTGATTGCCGGATTGGTTCGGATTGCATTCTTCATGCCGGCGTAGTGATCGGCTCCGACGGTTTCGGTTGTGCACCGCAGGCGGATGGCCCTATTACCCAGATTGCCCAGATTGGAAATGTTATCGTAGAAGACCTGGTTGAAATCGGTGCCAATACTACCGTGGATTGCGCCACCATGGGATCGACCATCATTCGGCGCGGCGTAAAACTTGACAACCTGATTCAGGTAGCTCACAATGTTGAGATAGGGGAAAACACCGTGATTGCAGCACTCGCCGGGATATCCGGATCAACTAAAATCGGGAAAAACTGCATGATTGCCGGACAGGTGGGATTCTCAGGACACAGGACCATCGGAGACAATGTCAGAATAGGTGGACAGGCTGGCGTCATGACCGATGTGGCTGATAATTCGACGGTGATAGGATCACCCATTCAGGATCACAAGGATTTTATGCGCTCTATGGCTATTTTCAGGAGACTTCCGCAGCTTTCCGGGGATATTTCGGATTTGAAGAAGTGGAAAAAAAGTGTAGACGAAAAATGAATAATTAGTAAAATAGAGAGATATCAATTTTTTAACCAGTAAGAATGATAGTTAGACAAAATACCATTGCGGTTGAAATTATCAAAGAAATAAAATCAAGAATTGGATTTTTAAATGATGTTGGTTTAAGTTATTTAAATTTAGACCGAGTTACCAAATCCCTTTCTGGAGGAGAAGCACAACGTATTCGGTTGGCTACGCAAATTGGCTCGCAATTAGTAAATGTATTATATATTTTAGATGAGCCTTCTATTGGTTTGCACCAACGAGACAACGAAAAATTAATTTTAGCCTTAAAAAACTTAAGAGATATTGG
>CAILAQ010000107.1 GCA_903832165.1 uncultured Bacteroidota bacterium
CCCCAGGAAATGGAGGCCGGTTGAATCTGAGGCGGTCCAACTTCCTGACGTTCTGTTAAATCACCCGTAATAATCAAATAATCAATGGATCCGATTACTTTCCCCGCATTGACTCCAGCATCATCCGGAAAAGCCAGAACCGGCAATGTATTAATTTGATTTACAAGTGCTTGATTCACAACATTTGCTTCGACATAATGCCCCCGAAAGTTTCGGGATGCCCCATAATGAAGATCAGAGGTATAAACAATCTGTACGATCCCATTAGGAAATTCCTCCTTTTTACAGGAATATATCAATACTGTCAGCAGAATAAACAGTGAAATCTTTTTCATGGTAGCGACCAGGCAGTTATTGTCATATCAGGAATAAAGCTATTATAAAACATCAACATTAATGCGATCATTTATTGCAAAACAGAAGAATTTGTTCAACTTTAGAACAATTCCAAGAAGTAAGTGATGCTTAATCTCGCTGTTACACCAGGATTATGACAGAAATAATTGGCATGGTCCTTTTAGGTCTGGGTCTGATGTTTACAGGTATCCAGATGCTCTCATCCGGTCTTAAGCAAATTGGCAGCAGGCCCTTCCGGATGCTGGCTACCCGTTTTATATCATCCCGCAAACGGTCTGTTGTTTTCGGTTTGGGTTCCGGAATGGTTTTGCAAAGCACTTCTGCGGCACTGGTCATTCTGGCCAGCCTGATCAGCGCGGGTGCTCTTGGAGTCCCCCAGGCCATTGCAATTCTGAGCGGATTCAGCGTAGGAAACTGCGTTTTGCTATTTATTATTTCGCTGAATATTGCAATTCCCGTCATGTTTCTTGTCGGCCTGTGCGGGATAGCCATGTATCTGTCAAAAAATGAAAAATATCGCAATTTTTTTCAGATCGGTTTGGGATTAGCACTGATTTTTTCGGCATTCAAATGATGTCGGCAGGAGTGAAACCCTTGCGGGAGGAGGATTGGTTTACCGGAGCTATGGCTTTCAGCAGTAATTATCCAATGCTTTCGATCATGGCCGGAATGGCACTGGGATTCATATCACAATCCTCGACTGCCGTGGCAATGGTGGCAATCGGTCTGGCGAAGGAGAATATTCTCACAGGCCCTCAGCCATTTCTCCTGATTTATGGTGCAGCAATCGGATCCACACTCTTTAAGGTTCTTCTTGGGCAAGGGTTTCGCGGAACATCCAGGCAACTGGTCCGATTTGTAAACATGTTCAATATTTTTGGAGCATGTGTATTTATTCTCCTTTATTATGCAGAGGCTAATCTACACATCCCGTTGCTGATGGCACTGCTGAATATTATCCATATTGACCTTGTTCACCAGGCGGCTATTGTGTTCCTATTGCTAAACCTGACGTCTGCGGTATTCTTCCTGATTATCGACAGTCCTTTAATCAGATGGCTGGCCTACACTTTGCCAGCATCTGAGGAGGAGGGATTATCCCAACCGAAGTATCTGTCAGAATTTATGATTGATGATCCCGATACAGGTTTGGAGATGATACGTCTCGAGCAAATCCGAGAACTTGGTCATATTGCCGATTTCATTTCCACGGCAAGAGAAAACTATACAGGGGCTGACCTTACCGGTCGTCATGAAGCCTATAAATCCCTATCCCGGGAGGTAGCATCCTCGACCACCGACGTAGCTGCGATGACAATGCAACCAACAACAGCCAGAGATCATGCATACATTCAAACACGACAGGCATTGTTGAACCAGCTGGCCGACAGCACTGTCGCAGGGGTGAAAATAATAATCCAGTCGAGGGAGTATCCATTATTGCAAGGACTCTCAGACTCTTGTATGGAATCCATAGACTTTCTATTGAACCTTGCTGCTGAGATAAACAGAACCAATGATTTGGAGGACATGCGCATGTTTCTGGTTCTGAGTTCAAGCAATGGACCCTCCATTGAAAAGCTCCGCAAAACATACATGGAAAGTAAAAATCCTGGTTCAGGAAACGACAAGGCAAGTCTTCTTGATCTTACTATGGCCACGGAAAAAATCATCTGGCTGCTAAATCGTTTAGTCAGCCTGAACCCGGCGAATGCTATTTAAGCCATTTCTGAAAGATAGACTGATAGGTTCCATCAAGTTTTATTGATTCAAATGTCGTTTTCCATTCGTTTACCAATGCCGCCGGTGTAGTCTTTGAAAACGCTATATAATAATTAAGTTTAATAATTTA
>CAILAQ010000108.1 GCA_903832165.1 uncultured Bacteroidota bacterium
GGCGTGCGGTTGTAAACACTGACCCTGAATCCGTGATTTGCCATGTTCAGCACCAGATTCTCACCCATTACCGCAAGACCGATCAGGCCTATATTGCTTTTATCATTCATATTTATAAATTTTTAAATCCTAACCCCGAAAGGATACTTCCTGTTTCCCCTTCCGGAAATGGATCGATGGTATATACACTGAATTCTCTTCGTATCGGATAATTATTTCGCTGTTTTTCAAAAGTCCCGGGCGATTCCCTCAGCCGGCGGTCATCGGATAGGATGTCGTAGGTGGCACGGATAAAAGAGTGACTGGTGACGGGTGACTGGTGACGGGTGATGGGTGACGGGTGACGGGTGACAGGTGACAGGTGACGTGGATTCAAATTGAGGTTGTCGTTATTGAGCGGGTTAATGCTCAACGATCCTTCTGTTCCGGTAAGCCCGAAAAACCTGCAAGCAGCCTCAGTGATCATTCGGGTGGCGTTATGTTTTCCATCCTGCGAGTATCCTGCAATATGCGGTGTGGCAATATCCACCAGTCCAAGTAATTCCAGATTTATATCAGGCTCATTTTCCCAAACATCTAACGCCATAAACCCCAACTTCCTTAACTCCCTTAATTCCCTTAACATCCTCACAACCTCACTTTCATCAACGATCTCTCCACGTGAGGAATTGATCAGCGCAGCTCCTGGTTTTAAGTTTTCAATGAACCGTCTGTTTACCATATGATAGGTTTTATCAGCTCCTTCACGATTTAGCGGAACGTGAATGGTAACAATATCTGAAGTATGCAATAATTCGTGTATCCCGGTGAAGCTCACCGAACCTTCAGCCCGTTCACGCGGAGGGTCGTTCAATAAAACATGCATTCCAAAAAGCCGTGCGATTCTTTCGACCTTTTTCCCGACATGTCCTCCACCAATAATTCCGAGTGTTTTATCTTTTAGTTCAAATCCTTTGCTTTCTGCTATTTCCAGCAAAACTGCCGTGATATATTGTGCCACAGATCCGGAATTGCATCCTGGAGCATTTGTCCAGTAAATTCCGTTCGACTCAGACCATCCAGTGTCGATATGGTCGAACCCTATGGTTGCAGTCCCGATGAATTTTACCGGAGTTCCTTCCAGAAGGTTCTTATTACAATGTGTGCGAGTCCTTACAAGAAGTCCGTCGGCATTAAGGAGATGCTCTCTCCTGATCTCCCCGCCGGGCAGGTATACCACCTCGGCGTGGGGTTCAAAAACACCACGGATAAAAGGGATTTTATCGTCGATAACGAATTTCATAGCTGCCACAAACCTGTTGCCGGATTAGAAATGTAATAAAACTCTTCGCCATCTGAAGTCCGATGGTAGCCTGAACTAAGCTTTTCGGGCTTATATAAATTGGTGAGGGCATCGATATTTCCGAACTCGTAGCCGGCATTTTCAATTTCTTTTCGGGTCAGGTGTCCGGGACAGTATGTTATCCGAAACCGACCTTCGCTGCTTCCATGGATAAGATGCGCAGCTGCACTCAGGTTGCGGCTCAGATCTTCATTTTGTTTTACAGACTCAAGCGTTGCGGGAGTGCCTTTGTATCCGTATTTTCGGATGAGGCGATCGATCTCCGGGTCTTCTCCGAACTCTTTCACACCCGGGGCCAGAACGATCAGCTCACCGCCATCAGCTATAGCCTTTCTTGTTCGATAAATCGATTTATTTCCCAGCCAGGTACTTCTGTATTCTTCGGGATCAAGAGAAACAACAACTTTTTTCAAAGGATTGTCCAGTTTTGTGTTATTCACTTTTGCCGACAATTCAGCAGCTGCAGTGAATACATCTTCTGTGTTTCCGATAAACAAGCCGCGGGTAACCATCCTTCCTTGCAAGGTTGATTGCTCAAGAACTGTAAGTACGTATATTACAGGAAGATGGGAAAGAAATTTTTCAGATGCATAGTTGAGTACCTGCCTTACAGGATTATCTGCAATTCCCATCAGCCGTTCCATTCCGTACACTGCTCCAAGAAAATGGCTTTTATTGATGCTGTCGGGGCCACCGCATCCGATCAGCAGATTTTTGTTATAATTAGCCATTCCGATAACCTCATGTGGAACAACCTGCCCGATCGAAAGAATCAGGTCATGACCGCCGGCAAAAACCATCCTGTTTAATTCCACCGGAAGGTTGTAGTTAAGGGCACCGCCGGAAACTTTCGTTATGAACTCCGCGGGAACTTCCCCAATCCGCATAATATCATTTCGCCAATCGTGCACACGGAAAAGGTGATGCGGTACATTAGGGAACATACGGTCCAGCTCAGCCGTATTCATTGGCTTGTGCGTGCCGAGAGCCGGCAGGATGTCGGAAATCCGATCGCCGTAATAATCCAGCACTAAACCCGTGATCTCTCCC
>CAILAQ010000109.1 GCA_903832165.1 uncultured Bacteroidota bacterium
AGACAGGAGACAGGAGACAGAGCAACAACATAGTATCTTAAGAGGCTAATTAAGTGATTCGTTTAATTCCTGCGCGGGGGTAGTTTTAGTTTGTTGAATAATCGAGGATTTTGCCGGGTAAAATTCCAAAAAATGAAGAGCAAACTGCTTATTATATTACTGTCTTTTGTTTTTGCTGAAGCTCTTATCGGTCAGTCAATTGTTGATTATCAAGCATTAATATCAAAGGCCGATCTGAAATACGATCATCCTGTAAAGCGTAGTGAATCAGGACAACCTGTAGGTAATGGCAGGATGGGCAGCCTGATCTGGACCAAACCTCAGGCACTTTGTTTTCAGATCAACCGGGCAGATGTTTTCAGCAATAACTCGAATTCCAACATGTTTGATGCGAACGTTGTGGATGCATCCGTGCTCATGGAGAATGGACGGGATTATTGCGGAGGTGCCGGATTTGTTGATATTGACTTTCTTAGTACTGAAGATATTTTTTCGTACAGCACTTTTAATCAGCATTTATCGTGCTATGATGGGACTGTTGAAACGGATGGGAGGGGGATAAAGACTACCACGTCAGTTTGGAATAAGGAAGATGTTATGGCTGTCAGGGGTTTCCGATTCCAGAGATTATCCAACTTCAACGATAGTCAGCCTGCGCACCCTGAGAGATCAATTTGTACAAAGAGGAAAGCATACAGCATTTTCAAAGGTTAAAGCAATTGGAAATTATATTGTGCTGGTCCAGGAGTTCAGGGAAAATGAATATGTATGCAAATCGGCAGTAGCTGTTTCAGCTCCTGATAATATCGCGAGGGCATGGGTAGCAAAAGATACTGAGGTTAAGCTTTCAACAAAAACTAATCTGAGAGATTTTACCATTCTGATTTCGAGTGCTGCAACGTTCGACCCAAACGTTGATGTGGCTGCCGAAGCGGTTAAAAAGCTTGATGCTGCTATAACTGTGGGATATGAAAAAATGCTCTCGTCAAATAAAGAATGGTGGCATGCATATTGGGAACAATCCTATGTGCAGCTTCACAGTGAGGATGGGGAAGCCGATTTTGTGAGCAGGAATTATGCTTACTATTTATACCTGATGGCGTCAACTTCGCGTGGCAGTTATCCGGTAAAATTCAATGGGATGCTATGGTCAACCGGGGGTGATGCCCGCACCTGGGGAGCCCCTTACTGGTGGGCAAATCAGAGTTATTTGTATAACCCGCTTCTTACGGCGAATAAGGTTGAATTGATGAACCCTGTGTTTAATATGTTTTCCGGCATCTATAAATCATGCGCTACAGCTGCAATTCAGCAGTGGGGAAGCAAGGGGATTTTTATTCCGGAAACGATCGGGTTTGATGGGTTCCCTGAATTGCCGGACTCCATTGCCTGGGAAATGAGAGAGTTATATCTTTTTAATAAACCATGGGAGCAGAGATCGCAGGCGTTTATCGATTATGGTGCCAGGAAGAACAGGTTTCTTAGCAGGTGGAATTGTCTGATTGGTGAAGGACCTAGAGGCTTCGTAACCCATATTTTTTCAAGCGGAGCCAAGATCGCTTATCTGTATTGGATGAATTATGAATTTACTCAGGACAAAGAGTGGCTCGCCCGGTATGCCTACCCGATGGTCAGCGGTATCGCGGAGTTTTACCGAAATTTCCCCAATCTGAAAAAGGCAGAAGACGGGAAATATCATATTTATCACGTTAACGATCATGAGCCGGTGTGGGACGGGCATAATACGGCGGAAGAAATTTCGGCCATGATGGGAATATTGCCTTTGGCGATAAAAGCATCCGAAATTCTGAATGCAGACAGTGATTTGCGCACTTTATGGAAAGAGCTTTTGCAAAATCTATCACCGCTTCCCCTAAGCAGTGATTACCCCGAACTTGCTGGTAAACCGGTAACTTTTGTACGAGCACTGCCTCCGGTCTGGGGTGGTCCTGCCTCCACCAATACTTTGCCGGTTTGGTCCTATGATCTTTGCACGCTGGAGTCGAAAGATGAAGAAATGAAGAGGGTCGCCAATGCAACTTTCGATGCTTTTTATCCTGATGGCATCAGTAAAACGACTTCCGGAGGAGGCTCTTTTGCAAATATCGGGGTACTGCTGGGAAGGGCAGACGCAGCAAAGTATCTGATTCCGGCGCTGATCAGGATAAATAGCGAGGTATTGCTGGAGAACCGTATGGATTTAACGGAAGGCGTTCAGGCAACGACAGCCGAGCGGTTGGGAAAAGCCGCGGAAGCCTTACAAAATGCACTTTGCCAAAGTATACCGTCGAAGCCCGGAGAAGAGGCCGTAATTCGTGTTTTCCCGGCCTGGCCGAATGACTGGG
>CAILAQ010000110.1 GCA_903832165.1 uncultured Bacteroidota bacterium
CAACCGCGGACTGGTCAGCTGGCTTGATTACGTTACCGTGATCCATAATTTTGAGGAAGCAAAAAACGGCCTTACCCAAGCGGAAATCAATCACCTGTCAATCATCAATCAATTGAATTACCTTAAATGAAGATCTATTTAAGTTCAATGGCCATTGCACTGTTTTTATTGCTTGCCGGTTGTAAAAACCAGCCTGCTCAAACGGAAAGTGCCAATGGAACGGTTAAAACCCCGGTAACAATCAGTTCGGTTGATATATTACCGATCAGCGAAAATATTCTTCTTAATGCCACCTCCTCCTATCTCA
Organism: uncultured Bacteroidota bacterium; assembly: GCA_903832165.1. Lineage (GTDB taxonomy): Bacteria > Bacteroidota > Bacteroidia > Bacteroidales > UBA12481 > UBA12481. The sequence goes on from CAILAQ010000110.1 coordinate 308, forward strand.
GAAAGAGTGAGGTGAAGGCCACGGCCGGAGGATATGTTCAGAATCTTAATATCGCAATTGGTCAGTTTGTTAAAGCAGGCGCAATACTGTTTGCCATCAAAACTAAGGAGGCCGAAGCACTCAGTCTGCTGAATGAAAAAGATCCCACTCTGGGAATCGGTAGTGTGATAAAGGTTAAAGCACCCGTTTCCGGCATAATCTCCTCTGTTACCGTACAACCGGATTCCTATGTTAACGATGGAGAAGCAGTGGCAATCCTTGCTGATATGAAAAGCTTCATTTTTATCCTCCATGTCCCGTTCGAACAAAAAGAGTATACAAAAACCGGGACATCTTGTCAGATTATCCTGCCGGATGGACGGCGGATTAAGGGAATGGTGAGCTCTCTTTTATCTGAAGTTGATATCATTTCGCAAACCCAGAGCTATATCGTTACCCCTCTAACAAATCCTTCCCTTCCTGAGAACCTTGTCGTGTCTGTGGAGCTCGAAAAATCCAACAGTCCGAAAGCCCGGGTTGTAGAGAAATCATGTGTTTTATCGGATGAAACGATGGAGAATTTCTGGGTGATGAGACTGATCAATGACAGCACTGCCATAAAAGTTCCTGTTACCAAAGGAATCACTACAGGCGACAGGATAGAGATCCTTACCCCGTTATTAAATCCAGGCGACCGGCTCATCAATACCGGAAGTTACGGATTGCCCGATACTGCTCATGTTACCATTATAAAATAGCGGGTATGCGCGATTTTTTTGTCACACATAAGAACCCGGTTACGGTAATTGTTGCGGTCATTATTATGGCCGGACTGTTCACGTATACCAAGATGCAATCGTCACTGTTTCCTGAAGTTACCTTCCCTAAAATCAAGGTGATAGCTGAAAACGGTCTGCAGCCGGTGAGTAAGATGATGATCACGGTAACCAAGCCTGTGGAAGAAGCCATCAAGCGGGTTCCGGATCTGAAAGTGGTACGGAGTATCACTAGTCGCGGAAGTTGCGAAATCTCTGCATTCATGGACTGGAAAGCCGATATCGACCTGAGCAAGCAGCAGATAGAGTCGGCCATTGCTCAGATCAGCAATGAGCTGCCCAAAGGCACCACGATCAACATCGAGAAGATGAATCCCTCGATTTTGCCCGTCATAGGATACGTGATTGAAGGTCCGGGTAAAAGCGCTATTGAAATCAGCCAGATTGCCAATTATGTTGTAAAACCTTATTTGTCACAGGTCGATGGGGTCTCTGAAATCGGTACTATCGGAGGTAGAACCAAGGAGTATCATGTTGATCTCAATCGTCAGAAAATGACTGCTTTGGGGATTACTCCATTAAGTATTTCCGATGCACTGGCTAAAACAAACTTTTTGACCAGCAACGGCTACCTGACGGACTTTAACCGGCTGTACCTGACCATTACCGACGCAGCTGTGGAAAATGTGGAGGAACTGCAAAACCTGATCATTTCCAACGATGGTAAAAGGATTTTACGCCTTGACGATGTGGCCACGGTGAAAGTGGCTGAGCAAACACAGTACATCCGTATTAATGCCAACGATAAAAGTGCCATCCTGGTAGTAGTAGTCAAGCAGCCTAATAGTAATCTGATCAATCTGACCGATAACATTGAAATGCGGGTAGCAGAGCTTAATGCAAACATTTTGCCGAAAGGGGTTCATTTAAAACCGTTTTACATTCAGGCCGATTTTGTAAAGGGTTCCATCAGAAGTGTAACTGACAGCCTGTGGTTTGGACTGCTGCTGGCGATTCTGGTTGCCATCCTTTTCCTTCGGTCATTCAAATCCAGCGCGGTAATCCTGATTACCATCCCGGTTACCCTCGCTCTGACGCTCCTTGCTTTGTACGTTCTGCACTACAATTTCAATATCATGACATTGGGAGCCATGGTGGCTTCAATCGGGCTGATTATCGATGATGCGATAGTGGTGGTGGAGCAGATCCATCGAACACATGAGGAGCATCCCGAAACGCCAACGCGGGAGCTGGTATCGAAGGCGGTAAAGTTTCTCTTTCCTGCCA